>NZ_KV823505.1:0-18186 GCF_001815965.1 Corynebacterium sp. HMSC22B11
TAAGCCAACCCCCACCCCAGCAGACGTAGCAAAGTTCACCGCAAACAAAACCCCGGACGCGCCGGGCAGCAGGAGATCATCCAGGAGTTACAGCACGACGGGGTAATCCCAGACCCCAATTACAGCTGCATCGAAAGTGCCCGTGCCGTTGACAAAGCCATCGCCGCGTGGGCTGCCCCGGGCACATCCCACTCCCTGATGTATCCACGCGGGGCAGTCGTGCAGCACCAGGGCCGGGCCTGGGAATTCGGAGTAGATATGAATCATTGGACTCCGGGCGCTCCAGGTGTTTACTCGCCGGCGTGGAGGGATGTGACTGAGTCGGTACGCCCCCAGGAGAAGGGGACCGAGCACACAGACGATCCTGCAGATGCGGTATCACCTGATGTGTTGGTTCCGTCTGCATATTCGGACGGTAGGGATTACGCTGCTGGCGACGTGGTTGTTTATGACGGTGGAGTTTACGAGTGCACTGGGGATCACCATGCACCCGCGGGGTGGACGCCTGTGACGGCGCATGCGTACTGGAAGAAGATTCGCTAGGACTTCTTCGTTGCGGTCGGTGCGTTCGGCACTGGAGAGCCTGGCCGACCAGCTTGCCAGGCCTTCACCTCCTCCGCATCCCATAGCGGCGTCATCCTGTTAACTTCACCGACTTTCTCAGGGGGCATGCCCCGGCGTACGTACGAGCGCCACGAGGATTCAGTAATCCCACAGTGAGCTGCGCACTCCCTGATCGTCCAGAGCACCGCCCCTGTTTCTGGGTTCGTGATTAGTGGCCTCACTTTTCGTCACCAGAGTTAAGCGAGTCGATGAGATTCCATGCAGATGCCCCGCAAATGGCGGCAATAAGCACCTTGGAGGGTTTTCCACTCCTCGCGTAGATGATGGCAGTGACAAATCCCGCGAGTGCGCTGATGGTGCGCAGATTCATGATCTGCTCCTATCTTGTGTTCGGTAGTGTTGGAGGTAGCCCCGGGAGGGGCTGGGCAGTTGCGATGCCCAGCCCTACCAGGGGTTATTTCTTCCGTCCCTGCCAGACCTGGATTGTCTGGAGTATAACGGCAATGATTGAACTGCTCCCCATTAGTTGAACTGAAAAATCAGTTACCAACTAGTGAGGAGCAGTTCAGTTCCCCTGCCGGGGGATTTCTTTATGTCTAGGCGTTGAACTTATAACCCAGCCCGCGCAGGGTCACCAGCAGCTCCGGCTTCGAAGGATTCTCCTCAATCTTCGTGCGCAGCCGCTTGACGTGCACATCCAGCGTCTTCGTATCGCCGACGTAGTCCGAGCCCCACACCCGGTCGATCAGCTGGTCACGGGTCATCACGCGTCCGGCGTTGCGCACCAGCATCTCCAACAGCTCAAACTCCTTCAGCGGCAGCTGCATATCCTCCCCACGTACTGTGACCACGTAACGGTCCACGTCCACGCGCACTCCCCCGGCCTCCAGCACAGTGCTGCCTCCCTCCGAGCCCTGGGCCTGGCCACGGCGCAGCACCGCACGGATACGGGCCAGCAGCTCACGGGAGGAATACGGCTTCGTCACGTAATCGTCCGCCCCCAGCTCCAGGCCGACGACCTTATCGATCTCCGTGTCCTTCGCGGTCAGCATGATGATCGGCACCATCGACTTCGCACGGATCGCCCGACACACTTCGGTACCCGGCAAGCCTGGCAGCATGAGGTCCAGCAGAATGATGTCCGCGCCATGCAGCTCAAACATCTCGACAGCCTTCAGGCCGTCCTCCGCGATCGAGACGTCATACCCCTCCCGCTCCAGCAGGTAGGACAGCGGATCGGACAGGGACTCCTCGTCCTCAACCAACAGAATCTTCGTCATTTTCCTTATTCCTCTCTCACGTACCGACGGCCTAGCCGCCAGCCACTACTTCGCTGGACGCTGCGTTGTCGTACTGCCGGTCGACGTGTGCGAGCGGCAGGAGAACCGTAAACGTCGAACCCTCACCCTGCCGGCTCCAGACCTTGATCTTGCCGCCATGCGTGGCGATGATGTGCTTCACGATCGACAGCCCCAGGCCGGTGCCGCCAGTGTTGCGGGACCGCGCCTTATCCACCCGGTAAAAACGCTCAAAGATGCGGTCCGTCTCCTTCGAGCTCATCCCGATGCCGTGGTCCGTCACGATCACCGCCACGGAATTGCCTCGTCGCTCAGTACTGATGCCGACCTCGGTGTCGGCACTGGAGTAATTGACTGCGTTATCCACCAGGTTGCGCACTGCCTTAGCCAGCAGATCGAAGGAGCCCTCTACCCGCAGGTCGGGGCTTAGCGCGACGTTGATCGTGATGTTCTTGGATTCCGCGTTCGTCCGTGCCCGGTCGATCGCCTCCTCCACCACCTCGGCCACCTCAATGACAGCAGAGGACTCGAGCCCCTCGTTGTCCTGGACCTGGGAGAGGTCGATGATCTCCTGCACCAGGTGGACCAGCCGGGTGGATTCCTTCTGGATCTTGCCCCCGAAGCGGTGCACCGCCTCCGGGTCATCAGAGTAGTCCGTCACGGCCTCGGCCAGCAGGGAGATCGCACCGATGGGGGTCTTCAGCTCGTGGGATACATTGGCCACAAAGTCGCGGCGCACAGCCTCAACGCGGTGAAATTCCGTCTCGTCATCGCACAACACCAGCACATAGCCCTTACCCAGTGGGGCGACGCCCGCGTGCAGGAAGCGGCGGGAGTATTCGTTCGCGTCGTGTTTAATGACGAAGTTGACGTCCTCGTAAATACGACGATCCGCCACCCGGGCCACCGTCTCCTGCAACTGCGGTGAACCAAAAGCTGGACCGTCGACCAACCCCAGGGCGTAGGCCGCGGTGGAGGCCTTGATCACCTCCCCGTCCGAGTCAATGACGACGGCGGCGCTGGGAAGTGCAGCTAGGACCTCGTCCATCCCCGCTGGCAGCCCGTCGTCCGGGTCCTCTTCGACGACCTGGCGGCGACGCCCCACTGCCCGAATAACGAGACTGAGCACAACACCTAAAACAACGCCGACCGCACCAGCGATAAGCGAAATGAGCAACACATCCACGCCCCCACTCTAAACTGCAAGCAGGCGGCTGACCACGGCGCAGGTGGGGCTGGGTGCAAGGTTTCGTGTGGAATTCACACCACTGAAACTCCGAGTTCACCTCCGGCTGCAAGCCTCGTCTTTGATTGCCGTGGGTCTCGCCCACACTGGATTTGTAAAGAAAGGACCTCGAGTGCGCGAAGTCTTCCGCAACGAACTCGAATCTATCGCAGACAGCCTCGTCGAAATGGCCGAGAAGGCCACCTCCGCCATGGAAAAGTCCGTGGAGGCGCTGCTGAATAATGACCTGGAGCTGGCCCAGCAGGTCATCAGCGATGATGATTCCATCGACGGCATGCAGGCCGACCTGGACCAGCGCTCCGCAGAAGTCCTCGCCCTGCAGGCCCCAGTCGCCGCCGACCTGCGCGTGGTTATTTCCGCGCTCAAGATGTCCGTGGCCATCGAGCGTATGGGCGACCTCGCCCGCCACATCGGCTCCCTGGTGCGCATCCGTTACCCGGAGAACGCCCTCCCGGACCAGTTCCGCGACGTGTTCACGCACATGGGCACCACTGCCGTGCGCATCGGGCGTGCCCTCGTCCAGCTGCTCACCGAGCCGGGAACCTCCGCCGTCCCGATGATCGCCGCTATCGACGAGGAAATGGACACGCTGCACCTGCGGGTGTTCACCATCATCGGCGAGCTGGCGCGCAGCGAGATCTCCCCGAGCCAGATCGCGGATGTCACCCTGATCTCCCGCTACTTCGAGCGCTTCGGCGACCAGGCGGTCAACGTCTCCCACCGCGTGGAGTACCTGCTGACCGGCAGCTTCGAGCCGACGCTCGCGAGCATGTACGACACCCAGAGTGGTCGCAAGCCACTGACCGACACCCCGGCGGAGGGCGAGCAGAGCTAAGCCGCTCCCCTGGCGCGGCAGCACGCGACACCGCGAGTATTTTCTGGCCCGGGTTTGTTAACAAACCCGGGCCAGAGGCGTCTTCACAACAAAAAGGACTACAAAAATAGCCCCTGAGCTGGAAGAACCAAAACTTCACCTAAGGTTCACCTGAAAGGGAAGCGGTCGTCACCCACGCCTTTTATCTTTTCATTCGTATCGGGGAAACCCCGCACGTAGTTGAAAGAAGAAAGGCCCCTTAAGTGAAGCTCAACCGCCTCGCTCCAGCTGCAGTCCTGACTGCAGCCGCTCTCACCCTGACCGCCTGTGGCGGTAACTCCGCCACCGGCGACCAGGAGGCTGGCTCCGGCAACGACGGCCAGCAGGTCTCCGGCAGCCTCGTTGGCATCGGCGCATCCTCCCAGAAGGCCGCCATCCAGGCGTGGACCACCGACTTCTCTGCTCAGAACTCCGGTGCGAACATCAACTACTCCCCGGATGGCTCTGGTGCCGGCCGCAAGCAGTTCCTGGCAGGTAAGGCCGACTTCGCTGGCTCCGATGCCTTCATGGATGAAGACGAGATCTCGCAGTCCAAGAAGGTCTGTGGCGAGAACGGCGCATTCGAGTTCCCGGTCTACGTCTCCCCCATCGCCATCGCCTTCAACCTCAAGGGTGTGGACAAGCTGAACCTCGACGCTGCCACCGCGGCGAAGATCTTCGCTGGCAAGATCACCAAGTGGGACGACCCGGCGATTGCCGAGCTGAACCCGGAGGCAGACCTCCCGGACACCAAGATCACCGCCGTTCACCGCTCTGACGAGTCCGGCACCACCAAGAACTTCACCGACTACCTCAACAAGGCCGCTGAGGCCGAGTGGCCGCACGAGGCTGCCGAGGAGTTCCCGGCTGAGTACGGCGGCGAGGCCGCACAGGGCACCGACGGTGTGGTCTCCCTCGTCGCAGACACCGAGGGCGCGATCGGTTACGCCGACGCCTCCGCCATCTCCGACGACATGGGCAAGGCCGCCATCAAGGTCGGCGAGGACTTCGTCGAGTACACCCCAGAGGCTGCCGCCAAGGTCGTCGACGAGTCCCCGGTTGCCGAGAACCGCCACGAGGGCGACATCGCCGTCGAGCTGAAGCGCGACATCGACGCCGAGGGCGCTTACCCGATCGTCCTGGTCTCCTACCACATCGTCTGCTCCAGCTACGACAGCCAGGAGAAGGTCGACCTGGTCAAGGCCTGGGAGAACTTCGTTATCAGCGAGGAGGGCCAGCAGTCCGCCGCCGACAACGCCGGCTCCGCCCCGATCTCCGACGAGCTGCGCGGCAAGATCACCAAGGTCCTCGACCAGATCGAGGTCAAGAAGTAACAGCGCTGCGTCCCTGACGCTCGCATCCTAAACACGAGGCTGGGTTGGTCTTTCGAAAAACCTCTCGAATGACCAACCCAGCTTCACGTGCGAATTAACCATTTTGATTTGCACCCCATACCACCCCTCACCCACCCCGCACAGGAGCTCTCTTGTCAGCTGACACAGCCACCGCTGCGCCCACGAAGCAGGCAAAGAAGGGAACCGTCGTGAGGCCCGGGGACAGAATCTTTTCTTTCCTCGCCCTCGCCGCCGGCGTCCTGATCCTCGCCATCCTCGCCGGTGTCGCGTTCTTCCTCTTCCTGCAGTCCACGGACACCATCAAGGCGTCCTTCGACGACCCGTCGACCATCACCGGTGGCCGTGGCTTCCTCCCCTACGTATTCCCGCTGATCATCGGCACGTTGATCTCCGCGATCATCTCCCTGATCGTGGCCACTCCGTTTGCCATCGGCATCGCCCTGTTCACGACGCACATGGCACCCCGCAAGCTGGCCCCGGTGCTGGGATACACGATCGACCTGCTGGCTGCCATCCCGTCCGTCGTCTATGGCCTCTGGGGTCTGGCACTGTCCAGTAGCTTCGTCCCGCTCTACGAGTGGTTCGCGAAGTACCTCGGGTGGATCCCGATTTTCTCCGCGGATGACGACGGCGCTGTCTCCCAGACCGGCCGCACCCTGCTCACTGCCAGCCTGGTGCTGTCCATCATGATTCTGCCGATCATCACCTCTCTGGTCCGCGAGGTCTTCCTGCAGACCCCGCGCCTGCAGGAGGAAGCGGCCCTGGCTCTCGGCGCGACCCGCTGGGAAATGATCCGCATGGCCGTGCTGCCTTTCGGTATCTCCGGCATCGTCTCCGCCGTGATGCTGGGTCTCGGCCGCGCGCTCGGTGAGACCATGGCGGTGGCCATGGTGCTCTCCTCCGGTGGCCTCATCGTCTCCCTGCTGCTGTCCGGTAACCAAACCATCGCAGCAGAGATCGCGCAGAACTTCCCAGAGGCAGCGGGCCTGCGCATGTCCGAACTCATCTCGATCGGCCTGGTCCTGTTCACCATCACCCTGGTCGTGAACATGACTGCACGCTGGATCGTCGCACGCACGACCGTCAAGGGGCACTGATCTCATGGCTGACAAGAAGAACACCGCAACCGCTGACACTCCACGTGAGGGCGCACCGGCCCCCGCGAAGGGCAACAGCAGCGCCTCACACCTGGTCGTCAACCACCTGCCGAAGTGGGCTCCCTACGCCATCATCGCTGGGTCCGTCATTGCCGCGATCGTCGTGACGGCCCTCGTCTCGGATGGTTTCTCCATCGCCCTGGCCGCCTTCCTGGCCGGACTGTTCAACCTGGTGGTGACCTTCGCCTGGTCCGCCGCCGTCGAGGGCAAGCGCAAGGCCGTGGACCGCGTGGCCACCGTGCTCGTCTCTTCCGCCTTCGCCCTCGCGCTGGTGCCGCTGGTCTCCCTGCTGTGGATGGCCATCGAAAAGGGCGGCCCGGTGCTGCTGGAGAACAGCTCCCTGCTGAACCGCTCCATGGAGGGCATGAAGGGCATCTACGATAAGGAGTTCGCGGCCGGCGAGTCCGAGCTCATGGGTGGTTTCCACCACGCGATCGTCGGTACCCTGCTGATCACCCTCGCCGCGGCGATCATCTCCATCCCGATCGGTGTGCTCTGCGCGATCTACCTGGTGGAGTACGCCAATGACAAGAAGTCCGGCGCGCTCGGCCGTGCCATCACCTTCTTCGTGGACGTCATGACGGGCATCCCGTCCATCGTCGCTGGTCTGTTCGCGTTCTCCCTGTTCTCCACGGTGATCGAGCTGGTCGCCCCTGAGAACCTGACGGCCGCCAAGTCCGGCATCTCCGCCGCCGTGGCGCTCTCCGTGCTCATGATCCCGGTTGTGGTTCGTAACACGGAGGAGATCCTGCGACTGGTGCCGCACGACCTGCGCGAGGCCTCCTACGCCCTGGGCGTGCCAAAGTGGAAGACCATCATGAAGATCGTTCTGCCGACCGCGATCTCCGGCATCCTGTCCGGCATCACCATCGCCATCGCTCGTGTTATCGGTGAGACCGCCCCGATCATGGTCACCGCGGGCTTTGCCGCGAGCGTGAACTGGAACGTCTTCTCCGGCTGGATGTCCACGCTGCCGACCTTCATCTACGACTCCGTCACCCGCCCGACCGCACCTGGTACCGCAGCAATCGCGTCCACCGACCGCGCCTGGGCCGCAGCCCTCGTGCTGATCGTCATCGTGATGCTCCTCAACCTCGGCGCCCGCATCCTGTCCAAGCTGCTCGCCCCGAAGTCGGGCCGCTAAGGCCACCGAGAGCCGTTGCTCCCGGATCCGACCCCGGGAGCAACGCCCCAAAAAAGAAGAACTTAATCACCCACGCCGAGCCGGCGACGTCCCAAAGAAACCGGCTCCCCGCCCACCCAAAACGGTGCGCACACACAACACTGGAGGAAAAATGTCTAAGCAAATCGACATCGAGGATCTGAACATCTTCTACGGCGATTTCCGCGCGGTCGAAGGGGTGTCCATGACCATCGAGCCGAAGTCCGTCACCGCGTTCATCGGCCCGTCCGGCTGTGGTAAGTCCACCGTGCTGCGCACCCTGAACCGCATGCACGAGGTCATCCCGGGTGCCCGTGTCGAGGGCAGCGTGAAGATGGATGGCAAGGACATCTACGGCCCCGGCGTCGACCCGGTCAACGTCCGCCGCGAGGTGGGCATGGTCTTCCAGAAGGCCAACCCCTTCCCCACCATGTCCATCCAGGACAACGTGCTGGCCGGCGTTCGTCTGAACAACAAGAAGCTCTCCAAGTCCGCGGCCGACGAGCTGACCGAGAAGGCACTGCGTGGCGCGAACCTGTGGGAGGAGGTCAAGGACCGCCTGGACAAGCCGGGCTCTGGCCTCTCCGGCGGTCAGCAGCAGCGCCTGTGCATCGCGCGTGCCATCGCCGTGGAGCCAGAGGTCCTGCTCATGGACGAGCCGTGCTCCGCGCTCGACCCGATCTCCACCTTGGCTATCGAGGACCTGATCAACACGCTGAAGGACCGCTTCACCGTCGTCATCGTGACCCACAACATGCAGCAGGCCGCGCGTGTGTCCGACAAGACCGCGTTCTTCAACATCGCGGGTGCCGGCAAGCCGGGCAAGCTCATCGAGTTCAACGACACCAAGCAGCTGTTCAGCAAGCCGGATAAGGAAGAGACCCAGAACTACATCTCGGGCCGCTTCGGCTAAACCTGCGCTGGGGCTTCTTAAAGGGGTCTGTCGGGACATTCCCGGCAGGCCCCTTTTCCTATGCTTGCCCGGGCGCACGAACCGACCCCGAGCCCTAAGCTCGAGCGATAAATACTCGCACGCCCAGCCCAGCTGACGGGCTCAACCTCGGCGGCCACCCCGTCACTTGCTGCGCGGTGGTAAGACGGTGGTGATGACTAACTCGATTCACACCCCACTGTCCCTGATCGACTTCGCGCTGATCTTCGACGGCGAACGGCCCGGCGCCTCCTTCGAGCGCTCGGTGAGCTTCGCGCAGCGCGCCGAGCAGCTCGGCTTCAAGCGCATCTGGTACGCCGAGCACCACAACATGCGCTCCATCGCCAGCTCCGCGCCGGCGGTGCTAATCGCCCACGTCGCGGCGAACACCAACTCCATCAACCTGGGCGCGGGCGGCGTCATGCTGCCGAACCACTCCCCTCTCGTGGTCGCCGAGCAGTTCGGCACCCTCGCGGAACTGCACCCGGGTCGCATCGACCTGGGACTTGGCCGGGCACCTGGGACCGACCAGAACACCCTCCGTGCCCTGCGCCGCGACCCGCGCAATGCGGAGAACTTCCCCAGCGACGTCGCCGAACTCAACGGCTACCTCACGGATCGCTCCGTCGTCCCTGGGGTGCGGGCAGTCCCCGGCGCGGGGACGAACGTGCCGCTCTACATCCTCGGCTCCTCCCTCTTCGGCGCGCAGCTCGCCGCGAAGCTGGGCCTGCCCTACTCCTTCGCCTCCCACTTCGCGCCGGCCGCACTCGAGCAGGCGGTCAGCGTGTACCGGGAGAATTACCAGCCCTCCCCGGAGCACCCAGAGCCCTATGTGATCGCCGCGGTGAACGTCACCGCCGCCGATACCGAGGAGGAGGCGCGCGAGCAGCACAGGCAGGTCGGCCGCAAGCGTGTCCGGGAGATGGCTTCCCGCGGCGGGCGGACTTTTACCGACGAGGAGTTGGATCTGGTGATCCAGTCTCCCGGCGGTCAGCAGATCCTCGACATGCTGCGTTACACCGCGGTCGGCACCGGCGAGCAGGTGCGGGAGTACCTCGAGTGGTTCACCCAGCACGCCCAGGCGGACGAGCTGATGATTTCCCTCAACGCCCCGTCGGGCGATCAGCAGCGTCGCGGGATGGAGATCCTGGCTGACGCGTGGGGCCTGTCCTCCTAAGCCAGTCGATCACCGTGGGGGCCAGCGCCCCCGCGATGAGCATCACCAAGACGCGCAGAACCTGCACCACCGTCACCAGCGGGTCGGAGCCCGAGTCATGGGCGAAGGCCAGGACGGCGTACACTCCGCCCGGGACGGTGGCCAGGTAGGCGTCCAAAATATCGAAATCGCTGGTCCATGCAATGAACCAGCCGGTGGCCAACGAGCTTGCCACCATGAGCAGCAGCACGCCCAGCAACATCGGTAGTGCCGCGCTGAACTGCCGCAACGTGCCCTTGGTGAGGGTACCGCCGGCCTGGATGCCGATGATCGCATAAGCCAGGTTCACGACCAGACCTTCGGGGAGCACAAACTCCTGGGGCACACCCGCGGCGATCGCGGCCACGACCACGGCCATGGAGACAATCAGGTAGGGGCTAGGAATCTTGAACAGCGGGGCGGTGGCCTTCACGATCAGCCACACGAGCAGGCCGACCGCCAGGGCTCCCAGCACGCCCTGCCAGGGGGTGCGCCAGAAACTCCCCGCGGCAGCCGCGACCCCGTCCCACAGGCTTGGGTCCACGGCACCGGCAGCCTCCCCCGCACCGGTGGCACCGACGCTGTCGGCGCCCGTCGCGTCCGAATAGGTGGACAGCCACGCGACCAAACCAGGCAAGGTGAACACGATCACCGTGAGCCGCAGGTACTGCGTCAGGGTGACGAACTGCACGTCCGCGCGCACATCCCGGGCGATCAACACCATCCCGGAGGCCCCGCCCGCGAGGGTGGCCAGCAGCCCCGTCGCGCCGTCCACCCCATTGACGCGGTGCAGCAGCCACGCCCCGAAGGCGCACACCACAAGCGTGACCACCAGGGAAAGCGCGGCCGGCGCGAGGTAACTAGCCACCTGGCCGCCACTGACAGTGGCCAACGGACCGGCGCACAACATCGCGATGAGCACCTGGGCGGGCGTCATCAAAAAGGCAGGGGGAATCGTCGCCCGGCCGCTGAACACGGCGTCGGCACCGAAAACAACGAGAAAAGCAAAAATCCACGCTGCGGGAACCCCGATGGCGGTGCACAGAAGCGCCAACGCCAGCGAGATCGCGCTCAGCGTGGAAATTCGACCAAACAAGCCGAATCTTCAGTTAGCGGGTGGAAGCGAGCAGGCGCTGGATCTCGCGGACCTGCTTCTTCTCCTTACGCTTGGAGGAAACGGTTGCGGCGACCAGCAGGACGACACCAGCGGCCACCCCTCCCAGCACCATCTGGACCTTCGGCTCGCGCAGGAAATCGGAGACCTGCCCACGAGCATCATCTGCGAGGTTCTTCGGATCGGCGCGAAACGCGAGTTCGTCCAGCGTCTTGGCCAGCTGGTTGCGGGTGCGCTCAATGTCACGCTCGATAGCGTCGATACTCCGTGCCACGGACATACTCCCTAAAAGACGGTAAAAATCAGTCGTTTCTTCTGAACAATTGTAGAGGATACGCAGCCTTCGCGTGCGAAAGCCCACGGCTAGTCATCCGCGTAGGCTGGGCGGCATGACAAAGAACAATGACACAGCAAATATCCGCCTCACCGAGGGCGACGAGGCTCCGGGCTTCACGCTCACTTCTGACAAGGGTGAGACGATCGATCTGAAGGATTACCGCGGCAAGAAGGTACTTGTGTACTTCTACCCGCGAGCCAACACCCCGGGCTGCACCAAGGAAGCCTGCGACTTCCGAGACTCTCTGGCCCAGCTGAACGACCAGAACATCGATGTGGTGGGGATTTCCCCAGACAAGCCAGCGGCCCTGGCGAAGTTCCGCGATCAGTACGAGCTGACCTTCCCGCTGCTCTCCGACCCGGACAAGGCCGTCATGACGGCCTATGGCGCCTTCGGTGAGAAGAAGAACTACGGCAAGATCGTCCAAGGCGTGATCCGCTCCACCTTCCTCGTCGACGAGGAGGGCAAGATCGCCCTAGCCCGCTACAACGTCAAGGCCACCGGGCACGTCGCCCGCATCATGAAGGAGCTCGAGGCCTAGGACGACGCCCCTTCGGCCGTTGCTGGTTCGGTTGCGGCCCCTCTCCTGGCAAGGCTGTTCCCACAGCGCTCGTCCGATCGTGATGCCATGATGAGTTTCCAGCACGGTTAGGTTTTCGCCCCGGCGGCGTTGCTATAGTGTTCCTAGCCGTGGCGGGACACCGCCACCTGCGCCTGTGGCGGAATTGGCAGACGCGCTGGATTTAGGTTCCAGTGTCCTAGGACGTGGGAGTTCAAGTCTCCCCAGGCGCACTCGTCAATACCTCGTGACTATGCAGGTCACGGGGTGTTTTGCTTTCCGCACTCGTTACGCCACGTGGTCAAAATTTCGCCCATTTTCCGCCCAGTTTCACCTAACCCCGTGTCGAAAAGATGCGACTCGTTGTAGAGAATGATGGACTGGTCCGCGTACCCCCGCTGCCGCCGCACCCGCATGACATTGGCCACCAAGGCGACAAGCAGTGACGCGGCAGTATGGCGAAGGTCATGGTACGAGATAGCCGGCGGGAGAGATTCTCTGCCCGCATGTGCCACGCCATCGCCGGGGCTGTATTGTAGGTGCACCCACGGCAGGGTCGCGGTGACCGTTTTGCCGGAACGGATCATGTGCCGGGTTGGGTCATCACACATAGGCAGTACCCACGTGATCGGCGTTCCTGCCGCGAATGAGCTCGCAGGATGAGCTCGCAGGACTATCGGCCAAGCCTCGTCAATTCCTGAATCCATTGACTAGGGAGGCCCATCTAGCAGAAGCATGTAACCATAACTCCCCTCGTTGCAAGCAGGATATCCGCCCCCGTAACAGTCATGTTTTCGGATACCCACGTCACTACTTGACCATAGATTGATGCAGCGATACGCTTTGAACGTGTTCAGTGAACAGGTTCAATCAGATCGTGCCACTCAGAAGCAGACGACACGCAATAAGGTTTTAGATGCCGCCTATGCCCTTTTTGCGTCAGCTGGGTACGCAGATACAAATGTGCGCGCCATCGCACAGAAGGCCAACGTCAGCGTTGGAACCGTTATGAATGTCGGGAGCAAGCAGTCGTTATTAATTCAAACCATCGGACATCGAATCACCATGATGCACGATGAGCTCCGCGGACAATCAGACAACCTTATCGACGTTCTCGCTCCGTTCCTGAAAATGTTTACTGGTCAGGAAGAACTATCAAAAGCGTATGGCGCCGCACTAATTACCCAAGGAAGCAACGGAGAGACACTCAAGGAGCTTCGAACTCTCTTGGTAGATGAAATCGTTTTGCGCCTGGGCAACATGCTCCCTAAAGATGATGCTCAAGAGTTCGCGACAATCCTTTACAACATCTATCTTGGCTTACTTCTTGGCTGGGCTGCCGGTGCATACGACACCGACGAACTATCCACTCACGCCAACAGTTCCATCTCCCGTCTTAAAATCGCGTACGAAGTAAACTAATGATTCTCGAATCTTCACCTGCTTGGCCCTCCATCATTCTTGCAGCCATTTTGTTCGGAGACGCGGCACTCTCACTCAAACCCCCAGCATTCATCGAGGTCTGCCTCAGAGGAGTACGACTCCCTGCAGAGTGGTGGTGGACGCTTATCGTTATCAAGCTCCTAGCCGCAAGCGGGCTCATTATTGGGCTCTGGATACCAGGCATTGGAATAGGGACGATGGTTGGAGTCATCGCCTACTTCTGCGCTGCCGCAATCGCACATATCCGAGCCCATTTTCTAGGTAGCGAGTTTTGGGTGAATTGCTTAGGTATGCTCACGATCTCGCTAGGCGCTCTCATTGCAACACTACTGATAGCCTGAGACCGCCAATTAACAGATTGCGTCCGCCCATTGGGGAGCGTCATTGCCCGCGCAGAGCAACCTACCGCGGGGTGTTGGTGACCCGCTGGCCGCCTACCGCCTCGCCGGTCTGCTCAACGGGTATGGGTAGCCTACCGGGGAGCAGGAAGCGGCTGCGGCGACCGCACTTCGTGTGCCGACAGTATGAGAAAGCCCCAGCCGATTGTGAACTGGTCCCGACAGTTGGACTGGTTTAATTCTAGGCGGTGAGGGGTTTAAGGGCCTGCTTCCGATATTGCATCGGGGTCAGGTCCAGGTGACTTACAGTGCCGGTGTAGGAAACATAGGGCCTGCGCTGGTGGAGCTTGGCCCGTAGATCCATCTGGTGCATGAGTTTGTCAATCAGTTTGTGGTTGACCACCCAGCCTGGCTACGTAGGTCAGGCAGGACCCTCGTGTGGTCGTAGCGATGTTTGTTTCGCTTGAACCCGTCCTGGATCGCCTGCTTGAGTGCCGCGTGCGTGTCCGGCTTGCTGAGTCGTTTTGGCGGTAGAAGAATGTCGTATGGCGCATACCTGCTGCTTCGAGGAGGTACTACCAGCGGTGTTGCGACGTGAGGATGACAATCGCCTGGACCTTCAGGCGCGTCCCTGGCTCCTCAAGTCCCGCAATTTTTTTAGATAAGCGCTGTCCGCTTCCAGTCGCGCTACCTGACGGCGCAGCTTGTCTTCCTCGGTGAGAACCTTCGGTGCGGCTGAGTCTTTGGGCCTGTTATGTCATTGACACCGTCGGTAGAGCGTGCGATGTGAAGTGCTCCGGGTTTTGTTCCTAGGCATTTGCCTTGATTTCTATTTTCTCGTGATTTGGATTGCCAGTCCAAAACTCTGCTTCTACCTCTGTCGGCGTACGGTAGCCGAGACTTTGGTGAAGCCGTGATTCGTTCCACCACGAGACCCACTCAAACGTCGCGATCTCAACATCAACCACGTCAGTCCACGACCGCCTATGAATGAGCTCATTTTTGTAAGAACCGTTGACGTTCTCGGCCAAAGCATTGTCGTAGGAGTCACCGACTGTCCCAGTAGAGGCAGTGATTCCATGCTCAGCAAGGCGCTCATTGTAGACAATGCTCACATACTGCGAGCCGTGGTCTGAATGGTGAATCAGTCCCGTTGTTTCCTTTGCGCATACAATCGCCTGGTTGAGTGCTTGTAGTGGCAACGCTTCCGTGCGCATCGTATCTGATAATGCCCATCCGACAATTTTGCGGGAGTACACATCGGTGACAAAAGCGGTGTAGACGAACCCATTACCGGTACGGACGTAGGTAATGTCAGCCACCCATAACCGATTCGGTCCAGCGGCACGAAAATCACGGCCCACCAAGTCAGGGCGATTATCCGAGCCCTTGGACCTGCGAGTTGTCACAGGCAACCGGCCTTTACCTTTTCCACTGACTCCAGCAAGGCGCATCAGGCGAGCGGTTTGCTCACGGCCGATGTCGATTCCTTCACGGCGTAGAGCATGCCACATCTTGCGGATACCATAGACTGCGTAGTTTTCTTCATGGACCTCGGCAATATGCCTTGTCAGTGCGGCGTCACGAAGGCTGCGGGCACTTAATCCCCGGGCTTTTGACTGACGGTATCCGCGTGAGGAAATGAAGCCACCTTGCCGATTGCTCTTCAACGTCTGACAGATGAACTCGACTGTGAAACGATCCCGGTGTTCATCGATGAACTGGATCATTTCCGACGTTTGGGGTCGAGTTCCGACACGAAAAAAGCTGACGCGGCCTTCAATAACTCGTTAGTGTCGCGAAGCTCCTGATTCTCACGACGCAGCTTGGCCACCTCTGCAACGAGATCTTCAGGTAAAGGATCAATTGCCCTGCCTTCGCGACGGGCCGCCTGAGCCCACTGCCGGGCAGTATGCCATGAGACACCCAGTTTCGGGGCCACGATCTTGCACGCTTCCTGCATGGAGATCCCCTCCGCCAGGATGCGGTCCTCAACAAGGCGGACCACCCGATCCTTGGCATCCTGGTCAAATTTCTTCGGCATGTTCCAGATTTTCCCATCTACTCAAACGGAACAAAACCTGGGACACTTCAAAGCACCGATCGTCCTAGCCAGCACTGACACAAGCAGCGCAACTGCTGCAAGCAGTAAAAACACTGGGACACTTTCGCCTATTAGCCCTGCCTAGTTGATAGGGGTGATAGGGAAACAGGGCTTGAAGCGAGAGTTTTCTTAGTTTTATTCTTATCCAACCGTTTTAGGATTACGGGCGTAGGCCTTAAAAGCTCGCACTATGCGGTAGTTCGTATTGGCTTCAATTACAGAGGAAATTCTTTCTCCGTCAGCAATCCATTGGAGAGGATCAAAACTGCTGTTCCATCGCTGAGCGACACCAACTCTGCCGTCGCTTTGAAAATTTTTCCGCCATTCTCTGATCCATCCATCGAAGGTATGGGGTGAACTTTTTAAAGCTTGGTGGGCTGCAGAACAGAATGCGTTTTCTTCTGCTTCATCTACTCCCCAGACTGCTGAGGGTCTTGCATTGTCGGGGTAGATGATTACGTAGGTTTGTTTCATGACAATGTTTTATTTGCAGGGACTAGGGGGATGGGGCGGTGTAGATAGTGTGCGAATCTTCTATCGACAGTTACATCAGCCTCTGCTTCTATCTGTCTTGCAATCCACAGCCCTTCTTGTAGCCAGCTGTTGAGGTCAAAGCCCTCTCTCCACCAAGAAACAAACGACGTTCCAACACCATATCCATAGTTTTCGATCCAAGTGCGGTTCCACCGTTTTAAGATTTCGATTAGGCCAATGCTGAGGTGTAGGTCAGATGGCTGAAGGAAATCGTCTTCACGTTCGCGCTGTATGTCATCCCTTTCTGACCATAGTCCCCAATCCATCCCTTCTTCAGGAAACAGTGTGATTATCGTGGTAGGTACTTTCGGCATCCTCCCCAATCCCTTCCGCCTCGGTCGTCATTCGTGTAGGCATTGTGCAGGGTAGAAGAGCTACTCCATACAATGGCGTAGCTTCTGACTTTAGAGTAAGTGTTATACCTTGTTTTAAGGTATGTCCCAGGCCTGCTTGTTTTATTGGTGAACTCTTGTGATAGGAGCGTATGTGCTACGCAGGCTTGAAAGTCTTCCCAAACCTGTCTCGTTATCTCCTCTTGAGGGGGCATGTGGTTATCGGCAATATGCCAAAGATCCCTGCAGTATAGACTCACGCCAGAGTGGTGAAAAACGGTAAGTTTTCCGTTGTCATATCCGCCAATACACTCATGCATTCTATCAAAATTGTCTCCGATAACTTCCTCTGAATCAGTTGATCTACTGGCTGGCCGGCTGGCTCCGAAGGCTGATATTTCTTGGTATGCCGGAAGAGGAAAATTAGGAGACCGGATAAGCCCTCGCTGAAAATACTGCAAATCCCCTCCGTCTTTAGTCGGTTTGATGTCTGCGGTCGGATACCCGTATTTTCCTTTTTCGAAACCGCTATTTGCCCATTCATACAGAACTGGACCATAGATAGGATGGGCTCCGGTTGCTGGAGACCAGTAGATAAAACCCCAGACAAACCTGCTGAATTTTCCAACTCCATCTGGAGTTGATGTCTCATCCTCGATTGGGTAGCTGAGCATTTGTCCTTGTTCGGCACCTGTCTCCAGCCACTTATCGTAGATTGCACCCTTGATAGCTGCTAGACCAGCAAGGGATCCATAGATGTGTCCCTTTGAGAAAGACTGTTTCCGGCCGGTTCCGTCTGGCAAAGCGAATTCATCGGTGGTGGGGTATCCCAGCTCACCTCGCTCCCAGCCATTGCGGGCCCAAACAACAGAAAAGTGCGTGGTAATCGGATGAGCGCCGGTTTGGGGGTGCCAGTAGATGAACCCGTTGACGAACTCATTGCGACGTCCGACACCATCAGGAACGCCGAGTTCATTGGACTTCGGCCAAGTGAGGAAACTCTTTGGTCCACCGAGGGAATCGTACTTTTCCCGGATTTTTCCGCACACTTTAAAAGGGCTAGGCCAATACGTCCGACAGTTATCAACGGCGGCAAACGTCTGTACTCCAGAGCGTGTCTGCGTGGCTTGTTCTTTAGCCTCTTGGATTTCGGCTTGGTTAGCTTGTTCTTTCGTGAATCCACCGGGAATTTGTTCTTTATCGGAACGCATCTTCCCTGGAGTGATTTTGCTTTTGGGGTTGGTGGTGGGATGCCAGTTCTTACCTGTTTGGTTATCAACGTTGTTGTCGTCGAACCCCGGTTCTGTTGGTTCTAGGTTTTCTCGTCCGGGTGCGACCTGATCAGCGTGGTTGTCTGCTGGTGTACTGGTAGTTGTTGGTGGTTGTGTGGGGTGAGCCTGCACGGCAGGGGTGAACCCCATGCCGAGGGTGATGGCGAATAGGAAAGTGGTGATAATGCGAGATGGTCTGGCCATGGTGGGGCATCTTTCGCTGTAGTGGATGGTTAGAAATGAGCTTAGTGTGAGAAACGTATCTCGGGAATGAAAAATGGCTGACTAGTTGGAAAATCTTGCAAAATCCCAGGGAAACTACGGTTGCGTCCCTTAGTGTGGTGTAACGCTTACTGATGGGAGGGTGTCAGGAAGTTTGTGTGTGAGGCTCTG
>NZ_KV823506.1:0-11525 GCF_001815965.1 Corynebacterium sp. HMSC22B11
GCCGAGCCAGACACACATTTTGACCCTTAACCCCTTTTTGCTACTTAACCCCCCTCCGGACTCGCCACAAAAAGCAAGAAACCCCTGGTGGGGCCGAAGCCACCAACCAGGGGTTTGAACTCGTGCGCCCGAAGGGATTCGAACCCCTAACCTTCTGATCCGTAGTCAGATGCTCTATCCGTTGAGCTACGGGCGCAACAGGGCATAACTATACATGCCACCCCACAGAAGCGACAAATCGCAGCTCCACGCACCAAAAAATGGAATTTTTGCGTGCCTAAACCTAGTGGTGGCCCGAATAATCGGCGTAACGTTGAAGGCCGACAACAAGCCACTCCAACGAAAGGAACACGCATGGCGACAATCAAGGCCGGCATCGTGGGGTACGGCAACCTCGGCAAGTCCGTCGAAGCCGTCATCAAGCAGACCAGCGACATTGAACTGGTGGGCGTCTTCTCGCGCCGCGACAGCCTCGACACCGACGCGCCGGTCATCCCCGTTGCAGACGTGGCTGAATACGCAGACAAGATCGACGTTCTCTACCTCTGCCTCGGCTCCGCCACCGACATCCCGGAGCAGGCACCGGAGTTCGCGAAGTACGCCTGCACCGTGGACACCTACGACAACCACCGCGACGTCGCCCGCCACTACTCCGCGATGCAGGACGTCGCCGAGAAGGCCGGCAACGTCGCCGTCGTGTCCACCGGCTGGGACCCGGGCATGTTCAGCCTCAACCGCGTGTACGCAGCCGCCGTGCTGCCGGGCGCGCAGCAGAACACCTTCTGGGGCCCAGGCCTCTCCCAGGGCCACTCCGACGCCCTGCGCCGCATCGAGGGCGTGGCCTCCGCCGTCCAGTACACCCTCCCGGCCGAGGAAGCCCTGGACAAGGCTCGCCGCGGTGAGGCCGAAGGCATCACCGGCAAGAACGCCCACAAGCGCCAGTGCTTCGTCGTCCCAGAAAGCGACGACGCCGCACTGAAGGAGCGGATCGAGAACGACATCCGCACCATGCCGGACTACTTCGTGGGCTACGAGGTCGAGGTGAACTTCATCAGCCAGGAGGAGTTCGACAAGAACCACACCGGCATGCCACACGGCGGCCACGTGATCACCACCGGCGAGCTGGGCGCGACCCGCACCCACCACACCGTGGAGTACACCCTGGAGCTGGACCGCAACCCAGACTTCACCGCAGCCGTGCAGGTCGCATACGGCCGCGCCGCCCACCGCCTGAAGGAGTCCGGCCAGACCGGCGCCTTCACCGTGCTGGAGATCGCACCATACCTGCTGAGCGAGAAGTCCCTGGAGGACATGCTCCGCGAGGACGTCTAAGCGCTTAACCCCGCCGCCAGGCTGGCGCGGAAACACAAGAAGGGCCGCCACGGGATGAACCGTGGCGGCCCTTCTGACGTCGTTAAAAAGAAAGTAGAAAGAAAACAGCGCCGTGGCCACCCACCTGGGCAGCGACGACGCTGTCATAGGAGTGCGCCCGAAGGGATTCGAACCCCTAACCTTCTGATCCGTAGTCAGATGCTCTATCCGTTGAGCTACGGGCGCAGTACTCCAACAAGGCCACGCGACGGCACAATCCACTCGGACCACCACAGGCGCACCACACGCCCCACAACACTGTCCGAAGCTGAAAAACCCCAGCGCCTCACCACAAGAACTGGGCAGCTTGAAACCTCGACGGTTTCGGCAGCTCATCAGCGAACAGCCTTGTTGAAGAGCGGAGACGAGAGGATTCGAACCTCCGGTCCGCGCAATGCAGACAACTCCTTAGCAGGGAGCCCCAATCGGCCACTCTGGCACGTCTCCAGCATCTGATCAGGACAGGGCGAACCCGCCTGACTAGACGATGTTCAAGCATACACAACGGGTGTGAGGCAGACAAACGCCGCCGACCAGGCATTCCGGCGGAGTACGATGCCAGGCATGGTACGTTCCGATCTCTCCAAACTTCCCGCATACGTTCCCGGAAAGGCGCTGCCGGATGCGCTGCGGCTGGCTTCCAATGAGACGGCCGCAGCACCCCTGCCCGCCGTCCAGGAAGCGGTGGCGAATGCTGCGGCGGGACTGAACCGATACCCGGACATGGGGGTCGCAGCCCTGCGTGGCGAGCTCGCTACCTGGCTGTCCCGCACGCCGGGTGCGCCGGAGCTGACGGCGGAGAACATCGCGGTCGGTAACGGGTCGAGCGCGCTGTGCCTGCAGTCCATTCAGGCCACCTGCCAGGACGGCGACGAGGTCGTGTTCCCGTGGCGCAGCTTCGAGGCCTACCCGATCCTCACGCAGATCGCCGGTGCGCGGCCGGTCGCGGTGCCGCTGAGCAGTGATTTCTGCATCGATTTGGACGCCATGCTCGCCGCGATCACAGAGCGCACGCGACTGATCTTCGTGTGCAATCCGAATAACCCCACCGGCACGGTGGTGCCGCAGGCTCAGCTGGCCGAGTTTGTGGCTCAGGTGCCGGAGCACGTCCAGGTGGTGCTGGACGAGGCCTATATCGAATACGACCGCTCCGGGCTGGCCGGGGATGCGGGCACCAAGGGGGCCGGGGTGCCGGCCAGCGTGAACGGGCTGGCGCTGATGGCGCAATTCCCGAATGTGGCGGTGTGCCGCACCTTCTCCAAGGCCTATGGCCTCGCAGGTGTGCGCCTGGGCTACCTGGCGGGCTCCGAGGAGTTCGTCGAAGCACTGCTCAAGGTCGCGATCCCCTTCGGCGTCAACGCGCTGGCCCAGGTCGCGGGCCTGGAAAGCATCGGCGAGGAAGCGCAGCAGCAGCTGCAGCAGCGCGTGGCGGAGACGGTCGCCCAGCGCGAGCGCGTCATCGAGTCGCTGCCCGAGGAGCTCCAGGTACCTTCACAGGCCAATTTTTTGTGGCTTCCCGTCGGAGAGAAAGCCGAAGCCCTGGAGGCGGCGATGAAGGAGCACGGCATCCTCACCCGTTGCTTCGCAGGCGAGGGCGTGCGCATCACGGTGACCGATGAGGCGGAAACCGAGGAGCTGATCCCGGCGCTGCGCCGCGCCCTGGCCCAGCTCTAGCGCAGCTCTAGGCAATAAAAGCTAGGCAATAAAAAGAGCGCGCCCCCCTCCCGAGTGGCGCGCTCTTTCCTAATAGCGGGCTATAGCGTCAGCCCGAAGACCGGCACCGCCAGCGCGAAGGTCACGATGGTGATCAGGACGATGCCCAAGAGGTTCAGCCACAGACCACCGCGCACCATGTCGCCAATGCGGACATAACCCGAGCCGTAAGCGATCGCGTTCGGCGGCGTTGCGACCGGCAGCATGAACGCCGAGGTAGCAGCCAGGGCGACCGGGACCGTCAGCAGCAGGACGTTCATGTCGTTGCCCGCGGTCAGGCCCGTACCGACAGCCACGCCGCCCATGATCGGGAGGAAGGCCGCGGCCGTCGCCGTATTCGACGTGAACTCCGTCAGCACCAGGATGACGATGGCCGTCGCGGCGATCAGCAGCACGATCGGCAGACCACCCAGGCCACGGGCGACCTCACCGATCCACAGGGAGAGGCCGGACTTGTCGAACATGGAGCTCAGCGCCAGGCCACCGCCGAAGAGCAGCAGCACACCCCACGGGACCTCCTTGGTGTGCTCCCAGTCCATGACGCGGCTACCGGAACCGTCGGCCGGCAGCATGTACATCAGAATCGCGGCGGTGATGGCGATGGTGGCGTCGTCGATGTTGTGCTCCCAACCAGCCCAGTCGGAGATGACCGGGACGAAGACCCACGCCAGGGCGGCGAGCAGGAAGATGGAGCCCGCGGTCTTCTCCGCGCGGGACATCGCACCCATCTTCTCCAGCTCCTCCTGGATGAGCTCACGGCCACCCGGGATCTGGTCCATCTCCGGCTTGAACACCGTGATCAGCACGAGCCAGGCCAGCACCATGAACACGGCAGCCATCGGCACACCGACCAGCATCCACTGGCCGAAACCAATGTGGATGTCGTGGGATTCCTGCAGGTAGGCAACCATCAGGGTGTTCGGCGGGGTGCCGATGATGGTGCCCAGCGAGCCGATGGAGGCGGAGTAGGCGATACCCAGCATCAGGGCGGTGGAGAACTTCTTCTGCTTCGAGAAGCCACCCACCATGTCGGCGGTCAGCCCCAGCACGGACATACCGATCGGCAGCATCACCACGGCGGTCGCGGTGTTGGAGACCCACATGGACATGAACCCGGTGGCGATCATGAAGCCCAGCACCATCTGCTTCGGCTTCGTGCCCACCAGGGTCACGACGCGCAGCGCGAGGCGGCGGTGCAGGTTCCAACGCTGCATGCCGAGCGCGAGGATGAATCCGCCCATGAACAGGAAGATCGTCGGGTTGGCGTAGGAGGGCGAGACCTCCTTAAACGGCACCACGCCCAGGATCGGGAAGGCCACGAGCGGCACCAGGGCGGTGGCTGCCAGCGGCAGGGCCTCAGTCATCCACCAGGCGCCCATCAGGACGGCGATCGCGGCGGTGATGCGCAGCGCGTCAGCGTCGAAGGGGCCCTTCTCCGCATCCGGGTGCGCCCTGTTCACGACGTCCGCGGCATCGGCCGGGAAGATTGCGTAGACGAGGATGGCGAGCAGGACGCCCACGAACAGGCCGACGACGGCGCGGCGGCGGGCCTTCTGCTCCTGTTCGGCGCGCTCGGTGATGAGGTCGGCGTCGACCTTCTGCTCCGGGGCGGGCGCGGTGGTGGCGGTGGCCGTGGTGCCGGTGTCCTGTGCATCGCGTTCGACCACGGTGTTCTCCGAATCGCGATTCTTGGGTGCGCTCATCAGCTCCCCCATTCTTATCTGGGCTAGCGACGTTGCTAGGCCGTGTTCGTGAGGTGGATCAACCGGTAGCCGGTTGTTGCGCTGCCGGTTTTCACCCCTATTGTCGGCTATCTTCAGCATTAATGAAAATTTCCCGGGCACTGTGTGTCGGATAGGTTCCTGTTCGACCCCCCCATATTTTTAGGACGTCTCCCCCTGAACGCTCGGTTATTAAGAGGTATTGATGAAAGATCCCACTCGGATTCCCGGGGTGATGCAGGTACTGCAGCAGGCGTGGGAGGCACAGCCGGAGCTTTCCTTCGCGGAGCTTTTCGCGCGCCTGGAGCCGTTGGGGGTGGCCCGTAACTCTTCGGATGAGGAGCTGCTCGCGGCCCTGCATGCTGAGCTGGCGGTGCATCCGTGGGCTTTCGAACCAGGCCGGGGTGGCGCTGGAGATGACAATGGGGACGGCGCTGACGGCGCTGCGGCCGCAAACGTTGCTGCAAGCACGGGGGACGCAACCACGCCTCCACGTGGCGCCACCCCCGAGGCCCAGCAGCTGGCACGCGTCGAATTGGGGGCAAACGCCGGAGCTCCCGAGCGGGTGGCCACGATCGGCGGCGGCTGGGCCGTGATTCGCCCGGCGCGCTTCCCCGCCCCACACGCCCGGCCCGCCACGGCCAGCCGTGGTGGTCGGTCCGGCTCGTCCCGCCGCGGGGGACGGCGGAACCAGCGCGGCTCGGCCGATGCGTCGGCTTCCCTGATGCAGCCGGTGATGTGGGAGTACGAGGCTGTGTTGCGCTGCCGCCCCGGCGAGCCACTTCGGCTGCGCAGCGCGCAGGGCTCCGAGCACCGTTTGGGCCTGGTGCGCCGCATCACGGTGCTGGACCTGCCAGCTCAACCGGAAGGCATGCGCTCACTGGGCGGCCTGCAACACAGCCAGCTAGGCGACCGGGAGTACATGCTGAGCTTCGATTCGGGAGCCACCGCGCTCGTGGGCCGGCAACTGTGGCTCACCCATATCGCCCGGCGCGAGGTGGCCCACGAGTTCCTGCGCTGGCGAGTCCTTAGCCGGGCCGAGGTCGGGTCCCCGCTGGCCTACCGTGCACCGCGGGGCGAAGCGCCGGGGCGGGCCGACGCTGCCACGGAGCTGACGGAGCTGGGCGCGATCACCCGCATCCTTCCGATTTAGGCCTGCTGAGGGCAGCGACTTAGCTCCCAGCTGAGTCAATTTGCCCGCTAAGCGCATTTCTCCTGCGCTAGGCGCGGCGCCCCTCCTCCCCTCCGGGCAGCAACGAGTGCTCAACAGCCTCCAAAAATGGTACGGTCACGTGGTGAACACCGCCTGGAAGATCTTTATTCGAGACCTCAAGCGTCTCGTGAGTGTCCGTAAAGTGTGGGTCATTCTCATCGGAGTCATGATCACTCCCGCGCTTTACTCCTGGGTGAACGTCGCAGCTTTCTGGGACCCCTACGGCAACACCGAAAACATCAAGGTAGCCGTCGTCAACGAAGATCGCGGCGCGTCATCGCCGCTCACGGGGTCGCTGAACATCGGCAACGAGGTCGTCGCCGAGCTCAAAGAAAACGACGAGCTCGGCTGGCAATTTATGTCCAAATCCGAGGCCGATCACGCCCTCGCGCGTGGCGACGTCTTCAGCAGCATCGAGATCCCCGACCGTTTCTCCCGGGATCTCCTCTCCACATTTCAGGGAACCTATAGCCAGCCGCAGCTGATCTACCGGCCGAATGAGAAGCTCAGCGCCGTCGCCCCGTTGATCACCGATGCCGGCGCGTCCGCGATCAACGACCAGATCACCAGCTCCTTCAAAAAGCAGCTGGGCGAGACGGCATCCAAGAAGGTCCGGGAAGAAGGCAACAGCATCTCCGGCCGCCTCGACAACAGCAAAAACAAGGCCGTCACCGGGCTGGACGACACCCTCGCGACACTGGACGAGGGCCAGGAATCCCTGGACAAAATGAAGGGGCGCGTGGCCGGCGCCCGCCCCACCATCGCCGCCACCAAGGATGCGCTGAACTCCGCTCACGGCACCCTTGAGGACGCCAAGTCCACCCTCGCGGAGGTCGATAAGTCCGTCGCGATCGTGCAGCGCATGGTCGCGGACTTCTCCGATTCCGCCGGCGACGCCTACGCCCAGGGCACTGCCGCCCTGGCTGAGGGCACGGCCGCCGCGAACTCCTCCGTCGCCGGGGTCAGTAGCGCCGCCGAGCAGGCCGGACGACAGATCGCCGGCGCCAGCGAGCAGACCACCCAACTCGTCGACCTCGGGGACCGTAATATCGCGCAGCTCCGCGGTCTGATGGACGCCGCAGGTGTGGGCCCAACCGTCGCTGGCCCGCTCAACGCCACCATCGACGAACTGCAGCGCAGCAACAACGCCAACCGCCAGCTACTCGCAGACCTCAACGCCGCGGGCAAGAGCACCAGCGAAACCGCCAAGGTGCTGCGGGAAAGCTCCGAGGAGCTGACGCAGGCCGCAGCCGCCGCACGGGACTCCGCGAAGGGGCTGAACAGCACCACGGGAGACACGCTGCCCAAGCTCAACCGCGCGATCAACCGGCTGAGCGCGGCCACCGGCTCCTTCTCCGGGTCCTTGAGCTCCCAGCAGTCGCTGCTCAGGGAGGCCTCGAACGTCCTGGACGGCGTGGATCGGCAGATCGGCGCCACGACCGACGTCATTGATGACTTCAAGGGCAACCTCAGCAGCCTGCAGGACGGGGTCGAGAACGCGAAGACGGACGTCCTGGCCCTAAGCCTCGGCGACGACGAGGCCTTCCGCACCGTCCGCGGGCTGAACTCCGAGGACGTCGGGCAGTTCATGGCCACCCCGGCCACGCTGGTCAACGAGCCGATGTACCCGGTGAAGACCTACGGCTCCGGCATGGCAGCCCTGTTTACGAACCTGACGCTGTGGATCGGCGCGTTCGTGCTGGTCGTCATCTTCCGCGTGGAAGTTGACACCGACAACCTGGGCAAGGCCGCCCGTCGCGTGAGTGTCAGCCAGGCCTTCTGGGGCCGCTTCCTACTGCTCTCTGCCTTCGTGGTGGGTCAGGCCCTGATCGTGTCTATCGGTAACCTGCTGATCGGCGTGCAGACCGTCAGCCCAACGCTGTACACGCTCACGAACGTGCTGGTCGGGTTCGGATACCTCGGGGTGATATACGGGCTTGTCTCCGCGCTGGGTCACATCGGCCGTGGCCTGGCGGTGGGTATGGCGTTCATCCAGATCCCGGGTGCCTCCGGGCTCTACCCCATCGAGATGACGCCCGACTTCTTCAAGATCGTGCACCCCTTGCTGCCGATGACCTACGGCATCGACGCCGCCCGCGAAACCATCGGCGGCTTCTACGGCGCCCACTACTGGCAGGCGCTCGGGATGCTGGGGCTGCTCTCCCTGGTCTTCCTGTTCGTGGGCATGGTCGCCCGACGACGCCTGTCGCACGTGAACCTGATCCTGAACCAGCAGCTCGCCCGTTCCGGCCTGCTGGTCTCCGACAAGGTTCAGGTGGTCGGTTCCGGCTACCGGATGGCGGACGTCATCCACGCGCTGAACAACCACGAGCAATTCAACGAATTCACCGAGGAGCGCACGGCCAAGGTGCTGCGGGACACCCCGAAGCAGATTCTCCGGACGGCCATCATCGGGCTGATCGGACTCGCGGTGCTGGGCGTGGTCAACGCCGTCTTCGACACCGAACGCGCCGCAATCTTCGCGATCGGTATCGCCTGGGCGCTGCTGATCATCTTCATCATCGGCGCGCGGGAGTACACCGGCCAGAGCTACCTGCACGCCCAGGAGCTGGGCGACCTGGATAGCGATGAGCTGCAGTACGTTGCCGCCACCCAGGCGGCCGGGTCCAAGGAATATACCTTCGATGACGAGCACGAGGAACACCTCGCGCGCGCCCACGCCGAGAAGGCCGGGGGCGGCGATGCGGCCGCCGACGGTGGCGAAGGCGCCGATGGAGATAACGGTGGCAACAGCGACGTCGAGAAGCAGGAGGGCGAGAACTAATGAGCAAGATCCGCGAAATCCTGCACCATGACCTGCGGTCTGCCCGCAAGAACGTCATCACCATGATCGTGCTTTTCGGGCTCACCGTGGTTCCGCTGGTCTTCACCGTGTTCAACGTGCTCGCCAGCTGGAACCCCTTCGATAACACCGACGAGCTCAAGATCGCGGTGAGCAGCGAGGACGAGGGCCACAACACCGATCTCGCGCAGGTGAACCTCAACCTGGGCGAGCAGGTGCTGGCCCAGCTGAGCCTGAATAAACAGATCGACTGGACCATCACCACCAAGGAAAACGCGCTCGAGGGCACCCGCTCCGGCGAGTACTACGCCAGCATCGTGCTGCCGCCGAGCTTCTCCAAGGACCTGATGACCTTCTACATCGCCGGCACCGAGCCCACGGAGCTGACGATGTACACGAACCAGAAGAAGAACTCACTGGCCCCGATGATCACGGAGCAGGCAGCTACCGGCGCGATCGACCAGATCAACGAGTCCTTCTCCGAGGTCGTCAACAACGTCGGCCTGGGGCTGGTCAAGGACCTGAACAAGGTCCTCACGGAAGGGGACACGAAGGCTGTTCTCGACCGCATGGAAGCCAGCGTCGACGGGGTGTCCCGCCAGCTGCGGCAGGGCAGCAACTCCGTGTCCTCGCTGTCCTCCCTGGTGGAGTCCACGATCCCGCTCGCCCAAAGTGCCGAGCGCATCACGGACTCCGCTGGGGCCCAGATGGATGCCCTCAACCTGGGCGGAACTGGCGGCCCCGGTGGCTCTGGCGGAGCTTCCGGCGCGAGCGACGAGGCGCTGGCCAACCTGGGCCGGACCTTCGCCGACGCGGCGTCGTCCCTGAGCGAGTCCCTCCAGGCCACCAGCGACAGCTACAACGCGGTGGGCAACAGTATCGACCGCGTCTTCGGGCGCGCGAACAGCAGCCCGGAGGCCTCCGCGAACGAGCTGGACCGGATGGCCGACCGCTTCGACGCACAGCTGGGCGGGCTGAATGACCTGCGCAACACGCTGGAGACCCGCGTGGCCCCAGCACTGCCGATCACCGCGAAGCCCGCGTACCAGCGGGTGCTGAGCAACATCGACGAGTCCATCGCGCGGGCCACCGAGCTGCGGGACACCTTCCGCCGGTCCGCCAAGGACCTGCGCTCCGGCAAGACGGACATGGAGCAGGCGCGGAAGGACAGTAAATCCGCGATCGCGAAGGCTGTCGAGGCCGTCGATAAGGCCAGGAACAGCTACGCAAACGACCTGCAGCCCCAGCTGGCAAAGCTTGGTGACTCCGTGCAGCAGCTCAGCCAGAGCGTGCAGGGCGTGAAGGCGGACCTGCGGCGGGCGAAGGGCACGCTGGGGGACGCGTCGCTCGCGGACTCTTTGGGATCGATGCAGGCAGCCACCGCGGAGCTGTCCAAGAAGCTGAACCAGCGCGCGGATGATGCCGACAAGCTGGCCCGGGAGATCAAGCGGGCCGGCGAGACCGGCGATCTTTCCCGCCTAGCGCGGATGATCGGCAACGACCCGAGCCTGCTGGCGCAGCACATGGCCAACCCCACGGCGGTGAAGCGCGAACCGCTGAACGAGGTGAATAGCTTCGGCACGGGCATGACCCCGCTGTACGGCGCACTGGCACTGTGGGTCGGCGCGCTGATCACCTCAGTCGTGGTGCACACCCGCATCTCCGAGCGCGGGGACGAGACCGAGGAGGCGCTGGATCCGGAGCGCTACAGCCGCGCGCAGGCCTACCTGGGGCGCTTCGGGATCTTCGCGTTGATCGGCACGGTGCAGAGCCTGCTGATGGCGGCCGGGTTGATCTTCTTCGTGGGCATCGAGCCCGCGCACCCGTTCCTGTTTACGCTGGCCTGCTGGCTGAGCTCAATGGTGTTCATGCTGGTGGTGTACACGCTGGTGATCTCCTTCGGTAACGCGGGTAAGGCCTTGGGCGTGCTGCTGCTGGTGTTCCAGGTTTCTGGCGCGGGTGGCGCGTATCCGCTGGAGCTGCTGCCGGGCTGGTTCCAGTCCATGAGCCCATTCCTGCCGGCGACCTACGCGATCCGGGCGTTCCGCTCCTCCATCGCTGGGATTTACCAAGGCGATTACTGGCTGGACCTCCTGGGCCTGCTGGTGTTCATCCTGCCGGCGCTGTTGCTGGGCCTGGTGCTGCGCAAGGGGCTGGACAGCTACAACCGGCGGATGGACGAGGGCATCGCGGAGTCGAAGGTCCTGGCCTAGGGCGATCTCGTGTTCGCTTGCGGACCGGACCCCAGCGTCGCCCGGCCGCAGGACTGGTTTCGGCGGGCTCGAAGCGTTTGGGCCAGCGAGTAGCGTTTTGGGCCGTAGCGTGTCAGGTTTTGCCCGATACGTGACACAGCACAGCCCAAAACCGGTAAGAGTCACCAAGGTGGACCCCGAGCCCGCACGCCCGCCTGCCGAATGAGCAAGAAGCGTTTTGGGCCGTAGCGTGTCAGGTTTTGCCCGTTTTGTGGCACGGCACGGCCCAAAACCGGTAAGAGTCACCAAGTTGGCCCCTCCAGCGCGTCCCCGCGCCCCGATGGGCCAGGCGTGGCACAGTTCCGTGTGCGGTTTAAAGGGGCACCGGGTAAGCTAACCCGCGCACGGAAGTATGGCAGAGCGGCCGAATGCACTGGTCTTGAAAACCAGCGATGGGCAACCATCCGGGGGTTCAAATCCCTCTACTTCCGCTGTTGTCATCAGTCGCGACA
>NZ_KV823507.1:0-85198 GCF_001815965.1 Corynebacterium sp. HMSC22B11
GCCGGGCCAGACACACTTTTTGACCCTTAACCCTCCAGCCACGTGAGATCCAATAAAAAATCGCCCCGCTTGGCTCAAGCGGGGCGAATCATGGTGTCCGGAGGGGGACTTGAACCCCCACGCCCGTTAATAGGGCACTAGCACCTCAAGCTAGCGCGTCTGCCATTCCGCCACCCGGACAGGGTGAGCATGCACTGCGATTAGATACCTTAGCACCTTGCCCGTGCGTGCTTGAAACACTCTATCCAGCTTATGAAATTAAAACAAATTGGCAGGTCAGGGCAATAAAAGTTCCGGAAATCCGTGGCTAGAGCGCAAGATTGTTCGGTAGACTAAACAGCATGACTCTCAACCCAGAAGATGCTTTAACTCAAGCCTCCTATGTCGACGAGCGCTTCCCGGGACCAGACCCGTATGCGCCACTAGCCGACCTGCCCAAGCTTAAGATCAGCAGCGAGACCTTCGCCGACGGAGACCGCCTCCCGGAGGCGCAACTCGGTGGCAACGATGTCTCCCCGCAGCTGAGCTGGGAGCCCGGCCCGGAGGGGACCGAAAGCTACGCGGTCACGTGCTTTGACCCGGATGCGCCTACCGCCAGCGGCTTCTGGCACTGGGCCGTGTTCAATATCCCGGCGTCCGTGACTAGCCTCCAGCTCGATGCGGGGGACGAGGAGCTCGTCGGCCTGCCAAAGGGAGCGACAGCTCTGCGCGGGGACTCCGGAAGCCGCGGCTACTACGGCGCCATGCCCCCAGAGGGCCACGGCCCGCACCGCTATCTCTTCGCGGTGCACGCTGTCGGGGAGAAGCTGGATATCAGCGACTCCGCAACGCCAACCGTCCTGGGGTTCAACCTCCAGTTTAAGGCTTTGGCGCGCGGCATCCTGTGGGGCTGGGCAGAGAACTAAGCCCCTTAAGCGCTCAACGCAAGGGAGCTGCTTTAAAGCTCCTTCCATTCCAGACCCGAGCCCACCGCTTCGGAGATGTTCCGCAGGCCGTGGGCTCGAATCTGTGCGGCCAGGCCCCGGTGGATCTTCGAGATCCAGTTCGGGCCGCCGTAGATGAAGCCGGTGTAGCCCTGCAGAAGGCTGGCACCTGCAGCGATGCGCTCCCAGGCCTGCTGCGGGGTCTCGATGCCACCCACACCGATGAGCACCAACTTGCCCTCCGCACGTGCCGCGATGCGACGCAGCACCTCGAGGGAGCGCTCTGCCAGGGGAGCCCCGGAGACCCCACCCGCGCCGAGGGACTGAACCCACTGCGCGTCGGACTTCAGCCCTTCCCGGCTAATCGTCGTATTCGTCGCGATCAGGCCGGTAACCCCAAGCTCGATGGCCAGATCGGTCACGGCGTCGATGTCCTCATCGGAAAGATCCGGCGCGATTTTGACGAACAGCGGGAGATCGGCTTCCTCCTGGACTGCTGCGACGATGGGACGCAGCGAGTCCACGGCCTGCAGGTCGCGCAGCCCCGGCGTGTTCGGGGAGGACACGTTGATCACCAGGTAGTCGGCGACGTCCTTCACCGCACGCGCGGACTCGCGGTAGTCGTTGGGGGCCAGCTCCGGTGGGGTGATCTTCGCCTTGCCCAGGTTCACACCCACGGGCTCGAGGCAGCGGCGGCGGGACAGGCGCTGAGCAGCAGCAATCGCGCCGTCGTTGTTGAATCCCATGCGGTTGAGAATCGCGCGGTCCTCAGGCAGCCGGAACAGGCGTGGGGTCGGGTTACCCGGCTGGGCCACGCTGGTCAGCGTGCCGAGCTCCGAGTAGCCGAAGCCGAGCGGGCCCCAAATGTGGAACTCCTCGGCGTTCTTATCGAAGCCCGCAGCCAGGCCGAGCGGCCGGTCAAAGCGAATACCGGCTACCGTCTGGGAGAGCACCGGGTCGTCGACGACTAGCGCGCGACGCACCGCAGCGCAGGCGACCTGCGAGTCAGCGATCCGACGGAAAACGCCAGAGAGCATGCCGTGGATCCGCTCCGGCGGGATACGGAACATCAGCTTCAACAGCTTCTCGTAGGCCGAGTCCGAGAGGTGATCGAAGCGGCGGGAAGTCGGGGTATGGGCCATGGCAGTCTCCTGAATCGTGTTGTGGTGGACGTGGTTCTCTATGGCGACCAGCGGGTTACTGATCCTCGTGAATCACGGGGAAGTCCTCGGCCTCCGGCACCCCGCGCTCAACGGCGGCGTCGATATCCGTGGCCGACACCCGCTGGGTGGCGCCGTCCGCCCCGAAGAGCAGCATGTCGCCGTCCGGGGAATCCAGGATGTGGCGCACGTTCGCGATGGAATCGAACGCGGCTACCTGGATCGGAGTACCGCTGTCGATGCGGTAAGCGGTGACCTTATTATCGCCGGTGGTGGAGACCCAGGCGATCTGGCGCTTGCCGTCCCACAGAACCGCCCACGGGCTCTTGCCCGTGGGAGCGGCCTGAACCTGGCGCACCACGTCGTTCAAGGTGAACACCTGGAACTGATCCTGCACGGTATCCGCCGCGATGAAGATCCCCTGATCCCCACGACCAACGCTGTTCAGACCCACGCCCTGGCCGATGCGCAGGGCACCGCGCGGGCCGTTGGTGGCGAGGTCGATGTCGGTGATGCTGGTCTGGTCGCGGTCGATCACCGCGAGCCTTTCCTCACCGTGTTCGTTGTTGACGTGGACGAGGTCGTCGAGGCTACGGCTGACGACAATGGTCTCCGCCTCACCGAGCTGATCACCGGAGGGGGAGTAGTAGTGCAGCTGGTTGGAATCCTTGAAGCCCACGAAGACCCGGCCATCCGTCGTGACGGTGGCCACCGTGGGAGTGCCGTCGAGGCTGTACTTCTTAAGCTGCTTACCGTCGGCGTCGTATTCGTACAGCGCGCCGTCGCAGGCGAGCATGACGCCGTCGGCTGACGGCGTGACCTTCGTGCACTCCTCCGGCACGTCGATCTTCTTCGCCTCGCCCTCATCAGACAGCTCAGCCAGCGTTCCGATGCGCAGCGTGGACGCGCTCAGTGCCGCCACCTGCTCAGTCTTCGGGTCCAGGCCAATCTGGGAGACGTCGATAACCTCGCCGGCTTCGCTATCCTTCTGCACCTCACCGAGCGGGTCCTTCGCTGCCGGGGAGTCCGCCGGAGTGGCGGGCGTGCCGCCCTTCGGTGCCGACTCTGGGGCCGCGGTTCCTTCCGGCGCGCCGTTATCCGCCGTGTCTTCGGTGGCACAGCCTGCCAACCCGAGCCCAACGGTGGCCGTCACCGCAGCCGCCCACGTCAGAGGTTTCTTCCAAGCCATCGCGTCATCGCCTCGTTTACGCCAAACACGCTTACCTGCATTCATCAGGTAGTACGCTACCAGCCGAGTTGGGTGGGTCGGTGTATCGTCCTTAAGCATGCCTACCGAAATGTCTTGGCTGCAGACGATCGTGCTCTCGATCGTGCAAGGTCTCACCGAGTTTCTACCCGTTTCCTCCTCCGGGCACCTGCGGATTGTTTCCGAGCTGTTCTGGGGAGCCGACGCGGGCGCATCCTTCACAGCTGTGATCCAGCTCGGCACGGAGCTGGCGGTGCTCGTGTACTTCGCTAAGGACATCTGGCGGATCCTTACCGCGTGGTTCGCCGGCGTGGTGGATAAGTCCCGGCGGAACCACGACTATCAGATGGGGTGGATGGTCATCGCCGGCACCATTCCCATCGCTGTGCTGGGTTTCTTTGGTAAGGATCTGATCCGCGACCAGCTGCGCAACCTGTGGATCACCGCTGCCATGTTGATCCTCTTCTCCTTCGTTTTCATTCTCGCGGAGAAGCTAGGACGTCGACGCCGCTCCTTCGACGAGCTGACCATGCGGGATGCGGTGCTCATGGGTCTGGCCCAGTGCCTCGCTTTGATCCCTGGCGTGTCCCGGTCGGGCGGTACGATTTCCGCCGGTCTGTTCCTCAACCTGGACCGCGAGGTGGCCACCCGGTTCAGCTTCCTGCTAGCGATTCCCGCCGTCTTGGCGTCCGGCATCTTTTCCCTGGGGGATGTGTTCGATCCAGCCACAGGCCAGGCGGCAAGCGGGGGCCAGTTGGCGGTCGGCACGCTGATCGCCTTCCTCGTCGGATACGCCTCCATCGCCTGGCTGCTGAAGTTCGTGTCTAACCACAGTTTCGCCTGGTTCGCCGCATGGCGCATCCCGGTCGGTGTGCTGGTGATGGTGCTGCTGGGCGCGGGAGTTTTGCAGCCGTTATAGTGGGGAACCATGCATTCCTGGTCTGCTCCCCGTGTCCCACAGTTCCCGACGGCCATTCCGGCGGTGGCCGATTCCGCTGCAGCGGAGGTGGTGGCCCCGCCAGCGTTGCAGCTCTACGACACGGCAGATGACCAGGTCAAGCCCGTCGCATTGCCAGAGGACGGCGCCCCGGTGGGCATGTACGTCTGCGGGATCACCCCGTATGACTCCACCCACCTGGGGCACGCGGCGACCTATAACACCTTCGACCTGGTGAACCGCTACTTGCGCGCCGCCGGGCACGCCGTTACTTATGTGCAGAATGTCACGGATGTCGACGATCCGCTGTTCGAGCGCGCCGAGCGCGATGGCGTGGACTGGCGCGAGCTAGGCAAGGAGCAGACCGACCTGTTCCGTTCCGACATGACTCAGCTGCGGATTCTGCCGCCGGAGTTCTTCGTCGGGGCGATGGAGACGATCGATGAGGTCGTCGCGATGGTCAGCACGCTGCTCGACAAGGGCGCAGCCTACGTCGTGGAGGGGGAGTACCCGGATATCTACGCTGACCACACCTACACTGAACAGTTCGGCTACGAGTCCCGCTACAACGAGGCCACCATGCGGGAACTCTTCGCCGAGCGCGGTGGTGACCCGGAGCGGGAGGGGAAGCGCCACCCGCTGGACGCGCTGCTGTGGCGGGCCCACCGCACGGGTGAGCCGGAGTGGGATGCTCCCTTTGGCTCGGGACGCCCTGGCTGGCACGTGGAGTGCGCGGCCATCGCAATGAATCGGTTGGGGGAGCAGTTCGCCATCCAGGGTGGCGGCGTTGATCTGCGTTACCCGCACCATGAGTACTCGGCAGCTCATGTGGAGGCTGCCTGCGGCAACCAGCGTATGGCGGGGCACTATGTGCACACCGGGATGATCGGTCTCGAGGGAACCAAGATGTCCAAGTCCCTGGGCAACCTGGAGTTCGTCTCTGCACTGACTGCGCAGGGCTTCGACCCCGCGGCTATCCGGGTGGGGCTCTACGCCGGGCACTACCGGGAGGACCGCGACTGGTCCGCAGAGGTCCTCAGTGAGGCTGAGGATCGCCTCGCCAAGTGGCGTGCCGCTGCCGCCGAGGAGAACAATCCGCAGCGTGTCGCGGAGGTGCTGGCGGCCGTCACCGGGCACCTGGCCAACGATCTCGACACCCCAGCCGTCCTGCGCACGCTCGACGAGTGGGCAGCGGCGGTCAACAAGGGCATTGGAGCCAGTGGCTACCGGGTCACCCCTGCCGCCGAGCGCACTTCGGCTTCCCAGGCTCTCGCCACGGGTCTCGACGCGCTGCTCGGCATCGCGGTCTAGGGCGGGGGACGAGCGTCGTGACACAGCACCCATACTCGGCGGGCGATTCTTCGCTTTCCGAATGGCCACCAGATGTTTTTGAGGCCGCTACGGAGTTCATCGGAAACCTCCGGATGATGGCTACGGGCAGCTACCTGCGCGCCGAAGAACGGGAGCATTGGGACCCGCCGTACCCGGAATCTGCGGTAGACGAGGCCCAGGCGGAGCTGGTGACCATCGGAGAGGCGATCCTGGGCGGGGCAGATCCTCAGGAGACCTCCCTGGCCGGGGTCCGCAGAATCATCGCAATCTCCGATGCCAACGGCGGGCTGCTCCTGGATAGTGAGGAGCTGGACGAGCTGCTGGTGTTCCTCAGTCGACTCACCGCCACGGTGGGTGGGGAGGCCACGGTGGTCTGCGACACCGTGCGGGAGCTCGTCGAGGAGTAGCCCCTTAAGCCCCAGGGACTGGGTGCACGCCCCGATAGTGGTGCGAGTATTCACCCCACTATCGGGGCTCCTTGCAACCTTCGGGGGAGACGCGTGCCACAATAGGGGCGTGAGCAATCCCAAGAATTTTGATTCCCTATTCGCGGAGCTTTCCGAGAAGGCGCGCACCCGCCCAGAAGGCTCCGGCACCGTCAAAGCCCTCGACGCCGGTGTCCATTTCCAGGGCAAGAAGATCGTCGAAGAGGCTGGGGAAGTGTGGCTGGCCGCCGAGTACGAGTCGGATGAGGAGCTGGCCGAGGAGATCTCCCAGCTGTTGTACTGGCTACAGGTCGTGGCAGTCGGCCGGGGCCTCAGCCTCGAGGACATCTACAAGCATCTTTAGGCCCAGCTAGAAGCCCGAACTAAACGCACGGAACCCAACTGCGCCGCACCCATCACCGCGGCGGCGCTGCACAGTATCCACCACGCAAGGAGCCACATGTCCCCGGTCGCGCCCAACCTGAACGCCCCACTTCCTGAAGACAACGCCGCTGATTCCGGCGAGCGCTACCTGCGCGTCGCCGTCCCGAACAAGGGTTCTCTCTCGGAAGCCGCGACGAACATCCTCAAGGAGGCGGGATACACCACCCGCGCTGATTCCAAGGCGCTGACCGCGGTCGATCACGAGAACCAGGTCGAGTTCTACTTCCTGCGCCCGAAGGACATCGCCATCTACGTCGCCTCCGGCCACCTCGACATCGGAATCACGGGCCGCGACCTTGCCGCTGATACCCGCGAGGAAACCGCCGAGCTGCTGCCGCTGGGCTTCGGGGCTTCCACCTTCCGTTACGCCGCCCCGATGGGCGAGGGCTGGACGGTCGAGAAGCTGGCGGGCAAGCGCATCGCCACCGCCTACCCGAACCTCGTTCGCAAGGACCTGAAGAACCGGGGCATCGACGCCACGGTGATCCGCCTGGACGGTGCGGTGGAGATCTCCATCCGCCTGGGCGTGGCCGATGCGATCGCCGACGTGGTCTCCACCGGCCGCACCCTCCGAACGCAGGGCCTGGAGCCTTTCGGCGAGCCGCTGTGCGTCTCCGAGGCCGTCATGGTCGGCCGCAAGGGGGCCGAGGTGGACGAAGCAAAGCAGGTGCTGCTGAAGCGCATGGAGGGCATCCTGCACGCCCAGAATTACGTCATGCTGGACTACAACGTCTCCCGCGACGTGCTGGACGAAGCTGCCGCCATCACCCCGGGGCTCTCCGCCCCGACCGTCTCCCCACTGGCCAATGAGGGCTGGGTCGCGGTCCGCGCAATGGTGCCACGCAAGCAGGCCAACGCGCTGATGGATTCGCTGTCCGCCCTGGGGGCTGAGGCGATCCTCGCAACGGATATCCGCATCGCTCGTATCTAGCGGATTCTCCTTATCCTCCAACGGGGTCGCCGGCATGGCGGCCCCGTTTTTCTTCCACGGCTACCCCAGGGGAGATAGCCCCGCGCCCGCCGCGCGCCGTTTCTTCTACACTCTTTAAGTACACCCGTACCTGCACCGGTCAGCGAGAGCATCCCATGCTCCGCCGCACCGGGACACAAGTACGGCTCCCAACACCCCCCTTAACGCCTGTGGCGATTGACGCGAAAGTTTAGGTGGCAGTTTCACATGGCACACCGTCCCAAGCCCTCCCCGAACTCCCAGAGCTCCAGCGACGGGCACGTCCTGAGTTCGACGGACATCATCACCTCAGCCGAATCCTCCTCCCTGGAAGCCCGCAGCGGCGCACACTACCGCCTGGAGGAAGACCTGCTGGGCACGATGAAGGTTCCGGCAGACGCCTACTACGGAATCCACACCCTCCGCGCCGTGGATAACTTCCAGATCTCCCGAACGAATATCAACCACATCCCGGAGCTCATCCGCGGCATGGTGATGGTGAAGAAGGCCGCCGCGATGGCCAACATGCGTGTCAAGGCGCTGCCCATCGACAAGGGAGAGGCGATCGTCGCGGCCTGCGATGCGGTGCTCGAGGAACACCGTGCGATGGATCAGTTCCCCATCGACGTCTTCCAGGGCGGCGCCGGGACGTCCCAAAACATGAACACCAACGAGGTCATCGCGAACCTCGCACTGGAACATCTTGGGTACCCGAAGGGCCGTTACGACATCATCAGCCCGAACGATGACGTCAACATGTCCCAGTCCACCAACGACGCCTTCCCAACCGGGCTGCGTCTGGGCCTGCACTTCGACATCGACGAACTGCTCAAGCACCTGGCTGCGCTGGAGCGCGCGCTGTTCGCGAAGGCTCAGGAGTTCGACCACATCATCAAGATGGGCCGAACCCAGCTGCAGGACGCCGTCCCCATGTCCCTGGGCCAGGAGTTCCGCGCCTTCGCGAACAACATTGCCGAGGAGTCCGCGCAGCTCAGGCACGCGCAGTCCCTGCTGCGCCAGGTCAACCTGGGTGGCACCGCGATCGGCACCGGAGTGAATACGCCCCCGGGCTACCGCCAGGCGGCAATCGAATCCCTGCGGGAGATCACGGGCCTGGACATCACCTCCGCGTACGACCTGGTGGAGGCAACCAGCGACACCGGTGCGTTCGTCAACACCCACGCGGCGGTGAAGCGCACCGCGATGAAGCTCTCGAAGATCTGTAACGACTTGCGACTGCTGTCCTCCGGCCCGCGCGCTGGCCTGGGGGAGATCAACATCCCACCCCGCCAGGCGGGTTCCTCGATCATGCCGGCGAAGGTCAACCCGGTGATCCCGGAGGTCGTCAACCAGATCTGCTTCAAGGTCTTCGGCAACGACGTCACCGTCTCCATGGCCGCCGAGGCCGGCCAGCTCCAGCTCAACGTCATGGAGCCGGTCATCGCGCAGTGCACCTTCGAATCCATCCGCTTCATGGCGCGGGCCTGCACCACGCTGCGCACGCTGTGCGTCGTGGACATCACCGCCAACGAGGACGTCTGCCGCAGCTACGTCGAGAACTCGATCGGCATCATCACCTACCTCAACCCCCTGATCGGCCACCACAATGGCGACCTGATCGGCAAGGAGGCCGCGGCGACCGGGAAGTCGGTGCGCGAACTCGTCCTGGAAAAGGAGCTGCTCGACAAGGACACCCTCAACGAGGTGCTGAGCACGGAGAACCTGCTCAACCCGATGTACCGGGGTCGCCGCTACGAGTAGGCGCTAGCGGACCCCCGGGTACTCCGGGGGAGTGCCTCCGAATGCGGGGCAGAGCTCCTGGAAGGAGCACCAGTCGCAGAGCTTGGAGGTCTTCGGCTGAAAGTCCCCGCTATGGATATCAGCGAGGATGCTGTCCCAGAGCTCGCGCAGGTCGCGCTCGAAGTACTGCAGCTCAGCGGGGGTGGGCTGCAACACCAGGTCATCGGCCACCTTCAAGTACATCAGCCGAAGCTGGGCCGGGATCAGGTCGTGCAGTCGCCAGTAGACCAGGGCGTAGAACTTCATCTGGAACAGCGCCTGGGCGGCGAAGCGCGGTGGCGGCTTCTTTCCGGTCTTGTAGTCGACGACGCGTACCTGACCATTCGCGGCGACGTCCACCCGGTCGATGAAGCCGCGGACGGGGACCCCGTTGGGCAGGGTGGCCTCGACGAACTCCTCGACCTCGTGGGCGTCGAAGCCCTGGGGGTTTTCCATCTGGAAATAGCCCTTGACCAGGGAGCGGGCTTCGACGAGGAAGTCGTAGAGTTGGTCCTCCGGAACGAGCTCGTTCAGATCGGTGTCCTTGTCCACCATCTTTGCCCACGCGGGCTTCAGCATTTTCACCGCGGCCGGGTAGGTGCGCTGCTCGCGGGGCAGGGCATGGAGCTCCTCGAGAACCGCGTGGACGAGGGTTCCCTTCACTTGCGCGATCGTCTTGGGTTCCGGCAGCTTGTCGATGCTGCGGAAGCGGTAGAGCAGCGGGCACTGCTGATAATCCCCGGCGCGGGAGGGGGAGAGCGCCAAGCGGTCGAGGGAGACCTTCGGCTGCGGTTTCTCGGTCGGGGTGGACACTAATTCTCCTTCGGCTTTGTTCTTAGGTTTGGCCCACCGCGGGGGCTCTGCGAAGCGTGGCTGCGGTGGGCTACAGCGGCAGGCCGGCGCGGCGTCGATGGTCGCGGACCAACTGGTTGATCGCCACGGTCACCAGGGTGATCAGCGTCATCAGCTCGACGGCGTGGATTCCCAGCATCTGGTAGGCCAGGGCGCCGGCGATCGCCCCGACGGACAGGCTCAGCCACAGCGAGAGGTTGAGGATCCAGACGAGGTGACGGCCGTCGAAAAACGCGTCGACGAAGCGCTGCCCGGTGCGCACCAACGTGCCCGTCATATACGTCAGCGGGATAGCGACCTCGCCGTTGCGTTCGAAGATGCTGTTCATGGTACCCACGCCGATGGACAGGGCGATGATGGCCGCGCTGTGGTGCTCGAGCTCGATCAGGACGCTGGAGAGGACGAACCAGAAGCTGACGTTGACGAGGACGAATTCGCGGCCCCGGGTCTCGTCCAAGGCGCGGACCACGATGCGTTTCGTGAAGGCCCCGTTGATCACGCCGAGCAGGAAGAAGAGGATGCAGCCGCCGGCCACTTTCACCATGTCCCAGTTGCCGTCGACGATGGCGGTGGCGGAGCGGGTGGTGTTGCCTGACATGAAGGAGAGGAACACCCCGCCAAGGTAGAGAAAACCCACCGAGTCGATAAAGCCGGCGATGAAGGCGAATACGCCTGCCAGCACCCGTTCCCCGGGACGCGATTCCATCATAGTGATTTGAGAGTCTAGTAGGTTAGGGTTTTCCTATGGCTTATACCGGACCTTTTACCGCCGGAGACCGCGTCCAGCTGACCGACGCGAAGCGGCGACACTTCAGCATCACCCTGACCCCGGGGGAGAGCTTCTTCACCCATAAAGGCGAGATTCGCCACGACGACATCATCGGCGCGGACGAGGGCACCGTCGTGGAGTCCAGCGTGGGCGGGGAGTACCTCTGCTTCCGTCACCTGCTGGTCGATCAGGTGCTCTCCATGCCGCGAGGTGCCGCGGTGATCTACCCGAAGGATGCCGCGCAGATCCTGGTGGAGGGGGATATCTTCCCCGGCGCGACGGTGCTGGAGGCTGGTGCTGGTTCCGGCGCGATGTCCAGCTGGCTGCTGCGCGCGGTCGGTGAGCACGGGAAGGTCATCAGCTATGAAGTCCGCCAGGATCACCTGGATTACGCGGTGAGCAACGTCCACAACATCATGGGTGGGGCGCCGAAGAATTGGGATGTGCGCCTGGGCGACGTCAAGGAAGCCACCCGCGAGTCCGTGGGCGAGGTCGACCGCGTCCTACTGGACATGCTGGAGCCGTGGGAGGTTCTGGAGACGGTGCGAGACGTCCTGGTCCCGGGCGGGGTGTTCATGACCTACGTGGCCACCGTCCCGCAGCTGATGAAGGTGATGGAGGGCATCCGGGAGCTCGGGTGCTTCACTGAGCCGCGCGCTTGGGAGTCGCTGGTGCGCGAGTGGAAGGTGGAGGGCTTGGCCACCCGCCCAGAGCACCGCATGAACGCGCACACCGCGTTCCTCATTTGGGCCCGCCGCCTGGCGGATGGCGTGACCGCCCCGCGGCCACAACGGCGGGCACGGCGCTAGAGCGATGCGAGTACGGCTGCCGGGGCGCCCGTCCCGGTAGCCTCGCCGCTAGGCCTACCGGCAGGTTTTGGGCTGCGGGGCCTTCAGTAGGATTGATGGCATGACTGCGCAGAATCCTTCCGATCAGCCTTCGCCCACCGCCCGCGAATTGCGGCTGGCCAATCATCGGTTGGGAGCCCAGAACGAGAAGCTCACCGAGGCGCTGAAGGCCTCCCGCGAGAAGCTGGCTGAGATCAATTCCCGCCTGGCGGATATGGCCGAGCCGCCGAGTACATACGGCACGCTGCTGCAGCTCAACGGCACTGGGAAGACCGCGGAGGTCTTCACCTCGAACCGCCACATGCGCCTGGCTGTCTCCCCGCTGCTGGACCGGATGGATCTGCAGCCCGGGGCGACGGTGCGGCTGGGGGAGAATCTCCAGGTCGTGGAGGTCACCGGCTTCGCTGATTCTGGCGACGTTGCCGCGGTCGTCGAGGTCGTCGGTGATCGCCTGATCATCGCGGACAAGCTGGGGGAGGAGTCGATCGTCAAGGCTGCCCGCCCGCTGCAGTCCCTGATCACGAACCGGGAGCTCACCACCGGCGATAGCGTGGTCGTCGACCGCCGCAGCGGCTGGGCCTTCGACATGATCCCCCGGGCCGAGGTCACCTCCCTGGTGCTGGAGGAGGTCCCGGACGTCAGCTACGAAAACATCGGCGGGTTGAGCAATCAGATCGAGCAGATCCGGGACGCGGTGGAGCTGCCCTTCCTGCACCCGGAGATTTACCGGCACTACGGGCTGCGCCCACCGAAGGGCGTGCTGCTCTACGGCCCGCCCGGCAACGGCAAGACGCTCATCGCCAAGGCAGTGGCCAACTCGCTGTCGAAGTCCATGGGCTCCAGCGACAAGGCGTCCCGCTTTGCGGATTCCTACTTCCTCAACGTCAAGGGCCCGGAGCTGCTGAATAAGTTCGTCGGTGAGACGGAACGCCAGATCCGGCAGATCTTCGAGCGCGCCCGCAAGATCGCGCACGCCGGTAAGCCGGTGATCGTCTTCTTTGACGAGATGGAGGCCATCTTCCGCACCCGTGGCACCGGAGTGTCCTCGGACATGGAGTCCACGGTCGTCCCGCAGCTGCTCTCCGAGCTGGACGGCGTGGAGGGACTGGATAACGTCATCGTCATCGGCGCCTCGAACCGCGAGGAGCTCATCGACCCCGCCATCCTGCGCCCGGGCCGCCTGGACGTGAAGATCCGGGTGGACCGCCCCGACCAGGAGGCCGCCCTGGACATCCTGTCCAAGCACATCGACGCCTCCCTACCGCTGTCCGCGGACCTGGTGGCGGAACACGGGGGTAAGGAGGTGGCCGCGGCCGCGCTGTGCCGCATCATCGCCGAGGAGCTCTTCCGCCGGGATGCCACGCACCGTTACGTGACCCTCCACCTGGCGGATGGGCAGACCAAGGACCTCTACTGGGCGGACTTCGTCTCCGGCGCGATGCTGGCCAATATCGTCGATCGCGCGAAGACCTTCGCAATCAAGCGCGCCCTGTCGCAGACCGCAAGCACGAGCAAGGCTGCCACCGAGGGCGGGCTGAGCACCGCGGACGTCCTCGATGCCATCACGGCGGAGATCAACGACAGCGAGAACCTGCCGGACACAACCAACCCCACGGAATGGGCACGCATCTCCGGGCACGCCACCGGCCGGGTCGTGGACATCACCCTGGCGGACTAAACCCGACTAAAAAGCTCAGCCGGACTAGAAACTAAGTCCGACGAGAGAACACTTTTCGACTCCTGGAAGGAAAACCCTGGTGAACGCGCAGAAGGATAACGAGGCCACCGGCTACGTGCTCGGCTCCGAGACGGAGTTCGGCATCGTCGCCGTCGACGCCCCGGAAGCCAGCCCCGTGTACACGAGCACGCAGGCGGTCGTCGCCTACGCGGAGGTCTCCGGGCAGGGCGTGAACCGCCGGACCCGCTGGGACTATGACTCCGAGTCCCCGCTGCGCGACGCTCGTGGCTTCGACCTGCGCCGCTACCGTTCCGGCGCGGCCCCCAGCTACGACCCCAACGCGGTGGGCATCGCGAACGTCATCACCCCGGCGGGTGCGCGTTTCTACGTGGACCACGCCCACCCGGAGTACTCCTCGCCTGAGGTCACCTGCGCCTATGACCTGGTGGTTTGGGATCAGGCCGGCGACCGGGTCATGCACGCGGCTGCGCAGGCAGCGGGGCAGGTCGAGGGCCAGCCGGAGCTGAAGATCTACAAGAACAACGTGGACGGCAAGGGCGCGTCCTATGGCGCCCACGAAAATTATCTCTACCCGCGCAGCCTCAACATCGAGGACGTGCACCAGGCGCTGATCCCGCACTTCGTGACCCGCCAGATCTACGCCGGCGCGGGCCGCGTGGGGCTCGGGCAGGCAGGGGAGCAGGCGGGCTTCCAGATCTCCCAGCGCGCCGACTACATCGAGACCGAAGTGTCCCTGGAGACCACCCTGAACCGCGGCATCGTCAATACCCGAGACGAGCCCCACGCCACCGCGGATGATTGGCGCCGCCTCCACGTGATCATCGGCGATGCGAACTTGAGCCAGTTCGCGACCTACCTGCGCTTCGGCACCACCGCGCTGGTGCTCAAGGCCGTCGAGGCGGGGGCCGATTTCAGCGACATCGTTCTCATCGATCCAGTCGAGGATGTCCGCCGGGTCTCCCGCGATCTGGAGTTGACAACCCCGCTGCGGCTCTACGGAAACACCACCGCCACCGCGATCGAGCTGCAGCGCAGTATCCGCGAGAAGGTCATCGCCGCCCTCGAACCGGCAGGAAAGCTCACCACCGACGAGCAGCGAGTGCTGGCGCTGTGGGAGGAGATCCTGGACGACCTGGAAGCTGATCCACTGCGCACCGCCGACCGGCTCGACTGGACGGCGAAGTACGCGCTGCTGCGCGGCTACCGCGCCCGGGGGCTGGAGTGGTCGGATCCGCGGATGGCGCTGATCGATATCCAGTACCACGACATCGATCCGACCCGCGGGCTGTACCACGCGCTTGTCGCGCGCGGGAAGATGCGCACGCTGGTCGACGACGCCGAGATCACCGCGGCCGTCGACACCCCGCCCCGAGGAACGCGGGCCTGGCTGCGCGGGGCACTGGTGAAGCACTACGCGCCCAAGATCCTCGCCGCGAACTGGGACAGCGTTGTCCTCGATCACCCGCACGAAGGGCACCCGGCGCTGCGCGTGGGACTGCCCGAGCCGCTGCAGGCCACGGCCGACAGCTTCGCGGGCACCGTGCTCGAGGATCTCGCGGAGGCCAAGCCGGGCCAGGCCCCGGAGTTCTCGGAGGTGGCCGCCGCGCTGATCGCCGCTCTGCCCGAGCGCGTGATGGGCGTGGGCTAGCGCCGAACGCGCCTGGGAGCCCAGGTAATGTGAAGTTCAACTAATCAACGTTTGAGGAGATAGGCATGGCAAACGCTCAGCAGCAGGTCTTCGGCGGCGGGGGCGGCGACGACGCCGAAAACAACGACGCCCCACAGCAGGGTTCGGGCACCCAGCAGGTCAACGTCACCGGGACGGACGACCTCCTGGACGAAATCGACGGACTGCTGGAGACCAACGCCGAGGAATTCGTCCGCTCCTACGTCCAGAAGGGCGGACAGTGAGCCCGGTGACCGGAGAAGCGACACCAACGGAGCAGGCAACCGCGGAGAACCCCGTCTACGTCCGCCGCATCATGGGGCTGGAGACCGAGTACGGCATCACGAACGTCCTCGACGGCACCCGCCGCCTGGGGCCCGATGAGGTCTCCCGCCTGCTGTTTTCTCCCATCGTGGAGAAGTACCGCAGCTCCAATATCTTCACCGAGAACGCCTCCCGGCTGTACCTGGATGTGGGTGCGCACCCGGAGATCGCGACCGCGGAGTGCGATAGCCTGCACCAGTTGCTCGCCTACGATCGCGCGGGCGACGAGCTCGTCCAGCAACTGGCGAGCCGCGCTGAAGAAGAGCTGGCCGGCAACGGTGTCGGCGGGCACGTCTTCCTCCTGAAGAACAACACCGACTCGATGGGCAACTCCTACGGCTGCCACGAGAACTACCTGATCAGCCGGAATGTGCTGCTCAAGCACCTGTCCTCCCAGCTGCTGCCCTTCCTGGTGACCCGCCAGCTGATCTGCGGGGCGGGCAAGCTGACGATCCCAAGCCCGGGCGCCCCGAACGAGAACTTCGAAGCCGGGTTCATGATGAGCCAGCGGGCGGACTACATGTGGGAGGGCATTTCGAGTGCCACCACCCGTTCCCGGCCGATCATCAACACCCGTGATGAGCCGCACGCGGACTCCTCAAAGTACCGCCGCCTGCACGTGATCGTGGGGGACTCGAACATGTCCGAGACCACCACCGCGCTGAAGATCGGTTCCGCGCTGCTGGTCCTCGAGATGATCGAGGCGGGCGTGGAGCTGCCGAACTACGAGCTGGCCAACGAGATCCGCGCCATTCGGGATATTGCCCGGGACTTCACGGGGCTCACCGAGGTCAAGCTGCGCAGCGGCGAGACTGCCACCCCCCTGGAGATCCAGCGCACCTTCCACGCCGCTGCGGTGCAGTGGCTGGAGCGCCGCCCAGAACCAGAGTGCGTCGACGGGCGTTGGCTGGGCACCCCGCGCGAGCAGCTCGAGCCGGTGGTGGAGCTGTGGGGTCGTGTCCTGGACTGCTTCGAGACCGGGGATTTCTCCCCGGTGGACACCGAGATCGACTGGGTGATCAAGAAGAAGCTGCTGGATGGCATGGCCTCCCGCCACGGGCTGGAGTTGACCGATCCGCGGCTGGCACAGATTGACCTGCGCTATCACGATATTCACCCCACCCGTGGGCTGTTCAACGTGCTGAAGCGCCGCGGCCAGGCCGCCTCGATCCTGAGCGAGGAGCAGATCCGCGAGGCGATGGACCAGGCTCCGACGACGACGCGCGCGGCGCTGCGCGGACGCTTCCTCGCCGCCGCGCGGGAGCACGGCTGCGCCACGACCGTGGACTGGATGCGGCTGAAGATCAACGGCGAATTCGGCAGCGAGGTCGCGCTCCCGGACCCGTTCGCGGCCACGGATCCGCAGGTAGACGAGATGATCGCCAGCATGGCCGATCTCGGCGGTGCCGACGCGCCCGCACGGGGTTAAGCACTGATGGTGGGTCCACGAAAGCCCGGCAGTGCCGGGTCCCGCAACCGGCCAGTGAAGGTGACCTGGCAGCAGGGCGCGAGCAGGCTATTCAACCTGGTCATCGGCCTGCTCAACGCTCCAAGCCCGCGGCCGACCGCCTGGGTCGTCGAGAATATCGAGGGCTATTCCGGGCAGCTCAAGTCCCGGGAACGCGTGTTCCACCGGGACCGGGAGTCGCTGCGCCAGCTGGGGATCCAGCTGAGCCACGAAAGCCGGGAAGGGCAGGACTACTGGCTGCTACGCCCCGAGCAGGTCTTCCTCCCGGATCTGGACCTCTCGGAGACCGAGCTGCAGGTGTTGGCGACGGCCACGCAGTGGGCGCGCCAACCGGTGGACTCCGCGATGGCTGGTCCAACGGCGCAGGCGCAGCTGAAGCTCGCCGGCGCGGGGCTCAGCAGGGTCGACGATGCCGCCGTGGTGCAGCCCGTCCCTGACATGGTGGAGCTGGACCCGCGCAGCGTCGACGCCATTTTCCGCGCCACTCAGCGCGGGCTGCGGATGACCTTCTGGTACTACCCGGCCTACTTGGTCGAGCCGGAGCAGCGCACGCTGGATCCGTGGGCGGTCGCCGGTGTCGAGGGCCGTCTGTATGTCACGGGCTTCGACGTTGACCGGGGTGCCCAGCGCACCTTCCGCCTGGCCAGGCTCTCCGATGTTCGGGCTGAGGCGCAGTTCGTCGAGCACCCGGCGCCCACCGACCCCGCGACCGGTCAGCCGGTGCCGGCCGGCGAGTTGATTCGCCGCGGGTTGGAAGGGCACCAGACGAAGGTCACCGCTAGCGTGCTGTTCACGGGGGAGGGGGCCATCGAGATTCAGGACATGGCCCACGAGCTCCGCGATACGCCCGACGGACGAGTGGGGACGGTCGGGCCGGTGGATCGTGATTGGCTAGTGCAGACGGCGGCGAGCTACGCCCCGGATGCGGTGCTGCTGGAGCCCCCGCAGCTCGTCGTTGAGGTCCTCGACCTTCTGCAGCGCGCCCAGCAGTTGGGCGCCCAGGAACGGATCTCAGCCACGCAGGCTACGGCCGCTCACGCCGAGACCTTGGATGGCGGTTCAGCGGTGGACGAGCAAGAGCCGGATTTCGCGGAAGCCGATGCCCCCGGTCAGGCCGTGGACGAGGACGAACCGACCGACGTCCAGGCGCCGCCGGTCAACCTTGTGGCCCAGCAGTTCGCCCAGACGCTTTCGGTGCTGGCCTGGTTCCAGGCCCACCCGCGTGGCTCCTTCATGCGGGCCTCCCGCGACCTGGGACTCAGCGTGGCCCAAATCCAGCACGAGCTCAAGCAACTGAGCATGTGCGGGCTGCCGGGCTATTACCCGGGCTCGCTGGTTGAGATCGCGATGAACCGCACCACCGCGGAGGCGCAGTTCACCGCCGGGTTGGACGGCCCGGTGCGGCTGAGCACCGTGGAGGCCGGCGCCTTGCTGCTCAACCTGGAAGCGGTCCGGGACGCCGTCCCCGCCGAGCAACGGGAAGCCGTGGACTCGGTGACCGAGAAGCTGCGTGGCCTCCTGGAGGGAAAGCAAGGCGCGGCCAACCAGCCTTCGACGGGCACCGATGCCGGGCCCTCTCAAGTCGGCACCATCACCCCGGAGCACCAGGAAACGGCTGCGCAACCCCGGACCAAATCCCCGGAGAACACTGTGGAGTCCACCTTGGACCTGCTGCGCACCGCACTCGCGGAGAGGTGTGTCGTGGACTGCGAGTACCTCACTCTCAGCCGCGATCAGCGCAGTAGCCGCCGCCTGGTGCCGGACGCGATCCGCATGATCGCGGGCAATGCCTACCTCCTAGCGCGCAGCATCGATGACGCAGGCGTGGTGGACGAGACCCCAAAGAACTTCCGGGTTTCCCGCATGAGCGAGGTCACGCTCGGGGAGACGGGCTCCGCACCGGCGCGATTGGCCAGCGACGTCGATGCCACCGATCCCTTCGACTTTGGTACGGCCTCCGACTGGGCTCACTTCCGCCTAAAGAATTCCTCGCTGTGGATGCTGGAGTACTTCCCGCTGTGGCAGGACGCCGACGCAGGAGACGGTGGCGTGAGCGAAGACGCCCGAACCGAAGCCACCTCCGTTACGACCAGCCCTGAGAGCCGGAGCACCGCGGTGACGATGCCGGACACCGGGGCCTGGCTGGAGCGCTTCCTGATCGCCCATGCCGGACAGGTCGCGGAACTCTCGACCCCGGGCCTCGCCGGACGCGTCGCGCGACGCGCGGAAGCGGGGCTGGGGGTTTATCGGGACCGTTTCCCCGATGTAAGCTGAAGACTGAGATTTTTAACGCAGGTCCTGAAAGGCAAAAACCTTCATGCTCTCTGGTAGCCACATCCTCATCCTGTTGCTGGTTGTCCTTCTCGTGTTCGGCGCATCCCGCCTGCCGAACGCCGCCCGTTCCCTCGGCCGTTCGATGCGCATCTTCAAGTCCGAGATGGACGAGATGCGCACCGATAACCCAGAGCAGAACGGGCAGGAGGCCATCGAGCAGCAGCGTGCGCCGCAGCCTAATCCGGCGCAGGAGGTCAATCCAGCGCAGCAGCAGAATCAGAACAGCAACTAGGTAGAAACTCGCGCCCACCTTCGGCGCGTTTTCGCTTTTCCGCATGAGTAACACCCCTCAGGCAGCACGCCCAGCCCAGCGGCCCCGCCGCCGGGCTTTTCGCCGTGCCAACCAGCGCCCAAGCGACGGCGCGATGAGCATCGTCGAGCATATTCAGGAGCTGCGCCGCCGCCTCATTATCGCGGTCATCGCCATCCTGATCGGCACGATCCTGGGCTACCTCTGGTACGGCACCAACGTGGGTCCGCTGCGTAGCCTGGGCGAAATCCTCCGCGAGCCCTATTGCAAACTCCCTTCCGAGGTGCGCTTCGGTGCCGCGACCGGGGAGTGCCGCCTGCTGGCCACCGGCCCCTTCGAGATGTTCCTGCTGCGCTTGAAGGTCGGTTTCATCGCCGGCATCGTGCTCTCCGCTCCGGTGTGGATCGGCCAGATCTGGGGCTTCATCACCCCGGGGCTGAAGAAGAATGAGCGCCGCTGGGCGGTCTCGGTCTCGCTGATCGCGACACTCTTTTTCTTCTTCGGCGCCGCGCTGGCCTACCTGGTCCTGCACCACGGCCTGCACTTCCTCCTCACGGTTGGCGAAGAGGCCCAGATCACCGCGCTGAAGGGCAGCGAGTATTTCAGCTTCGTCCTCATCCTCTTGCTCGTCTTTGGTGTGAGCTTCGAGCTGCCGTTGTTCACGGTGCTGCTGAGCTTCGCGGGGCTGCTGCGCTACGACAGCATCAAGACGAAGCGCCGCTACATCATCGTCGGTCTGTTCGTCTTCGCGGCCTTCGTGACCCCGGCTGACCCGTTCTCCATGCTGGCGCTTGGCTGCGCGCTGACCCTGATGATGGAGATCGCCTACCTGATCATCCGTTTCAACGATAAGCGCCGGGATAAGCGGCAGGCCCAGGCGGCAGACGCCCCTGGTTCCGAGATTCGCCCCTCCGGCGCGGTCGCTCCCGCAGAGGCAGTCGAACGGGCCGAGCCGGTCAGGGCCTCCCAAGGAATCGCGGGTCAGGCACCGGCGGACCCTGGCATGGGACGGCGGAACTCCTTCAACTACGCCGAGATCTTCGACGAGGACGTTTAAACACCACCTCACCCCAATGGGTGGCGAGCCGAGGCTTGAGCGGCTGCCCGAACCGACGTCCTGAAACGCGTGAGCAACAGCGAGCGGATAGACTCGGTACACATATGGCTAACAGCGCTACGTGCAACGCAAAAAACTACCCCACGCTGGTCGAAGAGTTCCGGAAGGAATACGACTTCGAACTCGATGAATTCCAGCTCGACGCAGCCGCTGCGATCGCCGAGGGCAGGGGAGTGCTCGTGGGAGCACCGACCGGTGCCGGAAAGACGATCGTCGGCGAATTCGCGGTCTACATGGCCTTCCACGGTGGCGGGGCCTGCTTCTACACCACGCCGATCAAGGCACTGAGCAACCAGAAATACCACGACCTGTGCGCCAGCTACGGCGAGGAGAATGTCGGGCTGCTCACCGGCGACGTCACCCTCAACCCGGAGGCGCCGATCGTCGTCATGACCACCGAGGTCCTGCGCAACATGATCTACGCGGACTCGGATCGGCTGGCCAGCCTCACCCACGTGGTGATGGACGAGGTCCACTTCCTAGCCGACCGGTGGCGCGGGCCGGTGTGGGAAGAGACGATCCTCAACCTGGACCACAGCGTAACCCTGGTGTCGCTCTCGGCGACAGTCTCCAACGTGGAGGAGTTCGGCGGCTGGCTGCGCACCCTGCGGGGCGAGACGGACATCATCGTCACCGATAAGCGCCCCGTCCCGCTGACCCAGTACATGATGGTCGGCTCCAAGATCATGCGGCTGTTCAGCAAGAATGCCGAACACCTGGCGGGGGAGGACCACCCCGGCGCGATCAACCGCTCCCTGCTTTCTGCCGTGGGGAAGGCCGAGGCCTATGGCAATCAACGTGCCCCCCGGCGCGAGAACGTGGTGCGCCACCTGGAGCAGGCGAAGATGCTGCCGGCGATCTACTTCATCTTCTCCCGCATCGGCTGCGATAAGGCGGTGCAGCAGCTGCTGATCCGGAAGGTGGAGCTCACCACCCCCGATGAGGCCCGGGAGATCGGCGACATTATCGACGAGGGCGTTGCGGGGCTGGAGGCCGCGGATCTGCACATGCTGGGCTTCCGCCAGTGGCGCCGGGCCTTGATGCGGGGCTTCGGGGCGCACCACGCCGGGATGCTGCCGGCCTTCCGGCACATCGTGGAGAAGCTGTTTAGCCGTGGGCTGCTGAAGGTCTGCTTCGCCACCGAAACCCTGGCGCTGGGCATCAACATGCCCGCGCGCACGGTGGTGCTGGAGAAGATGACGAAGTTCAACGGGGAGGCTCACGCGGAGCTGACCCCGGGCCAGTACACGCAGCTAACGGGGCGCGCGGGGCGCCGCGGCATCGACACGGTGGGCAACGCCGTGGTGCTGTGGAGCCCCCAGGTCGACCCCTATGCGGTGGCAGCGCTGGCCTCGGCCCGGACGTACCCGCTGGATTCGACGTTCCGGCCGGGCTACAACATGGCGGTCAACCTCATCGCCACCAAGGGTTGGGCCGAGGCCCACCGGATCCTGGAGCGTTCCTTCGCCCAGTACCAGGCCAATGACACGATCGTGGAGCGCGCGCACGCCGTCGAGCTGCGGCGGCAGGACTTCGACCGGGAGCGCGCAGAACTGGAGGCCCTGGTGGGGCGCACCGAGGCCGCACAGCGGGCCGACGCCGCCGAGCTCACCGAGCAGGTCTTGGATTACGCCGAGCTGCGGCGCACGCTCTCCCACGAGGAGCGGCAAGCCAAGCGGGATGCCGCCCTCGAGCGCCAGCAAGAGGTCGAACACTTGCTGCGCTCGATCAACGTGGGTGATGTGCTCGCCCTGCCGACGGGCAAGAACCCGGTGACCGCGGTGGTCGTCCGTTCTGATTCGGGTCGCAATCCGCGCCCCACCTTGGTTCTCGACGACGGCTGGGTAGAGCGCGTCGCCGCCGACATGTTCCGTAACACCCCGGTGATCATCGGTCACATGAGGATTCACCGAGGCGTGGAGCGCGCGCCGAAGCGCCACGCTCGGGCTGTGGCCTCCCAGCTCCGGCGCATGCACCTGGATAAGCCGAAGAAGATCCGCCCGCACGCCCGCGGGGGTTCGAAGAAGGCCGCGGAGCTGCGCAATCAGCTGCATGTCCACCCGGTGCATTCCTGGGCGGAGCGCGAGGAGCTGGCGAAGAAGGCGCAGTCGGTGCTGAAGGCCGGCCGACGCTGGGAATACCAGACGCAAGAGTCCGAACAGCCAGGGGACTCGCTGACCGCCACCTTCGACCGGATCATCGCGCTGCTCGAGGAGCTGGGCTACGTGGAAACCTGGACGGCTGAGGGTGGTACCCCGGCGGCGAAGGTCACCGAAGAAGGTGAGAAGCTGGCTCGGATTCACCACGAATCCGATCTGCTGGTGGCCCAGTGCCTCCGCCGCGGGCTGTGGGATGACCTCGACCCGGCCGAGCTGGCCGCTGCGGTGAGTGCCTGCGTGTTTGAGAACCGTCGGGAATCCACCGTGCGCACCCAGCTGCCGACCGATGCGCTGGAGGAGGCGGTGGCTCACACGCTGCGCGTGTACAAGGAGCTGGTCAGCGACGAGGAACGCCACCGCCTGACCGCCACCCGGGAGCCCCAGCTGGGCTTCGCCACGGCGGTGCACCAGTGGGTGGCCGGGGCACCGCTGGAGTACTGCCTGCAGGCCGCGGAGGCCTCGGGGGCGGTGCTGACCCCGGGCGATTTCGTCCGCGCCTGTGGTCGGGTGAAGGACCTGCTGGATCAGATCAAGATGACCGGTTATTCCAACGACGTGAGGAAGTCCGCGCGTAAGGCCGTGGACGCGATGCAACGAGGGGTTGTGGCTATCGATGTCTAATATCGCCATTTTCGGCGCCACCAGCGAGATCGGCGAGCACATCGCGCGCCTGCTGGCACCGGGGCAGTCCTTCCTTTTGGCAGGACGCCGGCCTGAAGCGCTGGATACCCTGGCCGAGGAGCTACGAGGCTTGGGCGCACGGCGGGTGGAGACCTACTTCTTCGACGCGGCAGATACCGCGAGCCACAGCGGCGTCATCGATGAGATGGAGGCGGACTGCGGGCCAATCGACACTGCCTTCGCCATGTTCGGGGTGCTGGGAGACCAGCAGCTCGCGGAGGAGGACGGTGCTGAGGTCTACCGGGTGCTGCACACCGACTTCACCGCGCAGGCCGTGCTGCTCACGGAACTATCCCAGCGGATGAAGCGCCGCGGCACGGGCACGCTGGTGGCGTATTCCTCGATCGCCGGTGCCCGGGTGCGCCGCCCGAACTACGTCTACGGTTCCGCGAAGGCCGGCCTGGATGGCTTCACCCAGGGGATGCAGGACGCCCTGCGGGGCAGCGGGGTGCGGCTGATGGTCGTGCGCCCCGGCTTCGTCATCGGACGGATGACCGAGGGGATGGATCCTGCACCGATGTCCTCCACCCCTGACGTGGTTGCGAAGGCCACCGTGGAGGCCCTGGAAGGCAACCGCGACGACGTGTGGATTCCGGGCAAGCTCCGCGTGCTGGCTGCGGTGATGCAGCTGGTGCCGCGTTGGCTGTGGCGGCTCGCGCCGCGTTAGAGCACTTTTGCCACCGCCGGGACTACGATGGAATCTCTAACACCGCTGCAGCGTTAGTGCTATCAGGTACCGCATGCCGCTGGTGCGCTGATTGTCTTTAGGAGGACACGAAAAACTTATGCGCAGGAGCTTCTTCCTCTACGTGGTCGTGGAGCTGTTGGCCTTTATTCTGCTGGGCAAGTGGCTCGGCTTCGGCTGGACGATCCTGCTGTACCTGGGGCTGTTCATCCTCGGTGTCGCAATCGCCGCCTGGCAGATGCGCGCGCTGACGGTGCGCGTGCTGCGGGACCGCAGGTCGCCGGGGAAGCTGACCGGTGATGCAGCGCTGTCTGCATTCGGCGCCCTACTGGTAGCCCTGCCGGGCGTGGTGACGGGGGTTGTGGGCATTCTGTTCATGCTGCCGCCCACCCGCTCTGTGGCGCGGCGTTCCATGGGCACCGCCTTGCGCGCGAAGGTCACCCGCCTGGGAGGAGCGTCCTTCATCATGTCCTCCCGCGCCAGCGACCCACAGGTGCGCAACATCCCAGGTTGGGGAGAGGTCATTGACCACCGCAGCGAGGAATTCGGCGACGAGGGCCCTGCCGGGACCGATAGCGCCCGATGAAGCAGTGGCTCGCTAACCTTCCCTCACCGTGGCGGGTGGTGGGAGCCCTTTTTGCGGGCTTCATGGTCTTCGCCTCCTACGAGCCCACCGGGCTGTGGTGGGCAGCCCCCTTGGGCTATGCACTCTTCTTCGCCGTTTTGACGCAGCGGCATGCTGTATCGCTAGCCTTCCTCAACTCGCTGGCTACGTATGGTTTTCTGCTGCCCTGGATCGGGGAGTTCGTCGGCGCCTCGGCATGGATCGCGCTCGCCATCGTTCAGGCGCTCTATGCCTTGCTCTTTGGCCTCGGTGCCCGCTGGTTGCTGCGCTGGGGCAACGGAACCTGGAACTGGCGCAGCATCGTGGGCGCGGCGGCGTTCTTCGTCGCCGTCGAGGGTTTCCGTTCCCACTGGCCGTTCGGGGGCTTCGGTTGGGGTCGGCTGGCGTGGGGCCAGGTTTCCGGGCCGCTGGCCGCCGATATCCGGCTTGGTGGCTCCGCGTTCGTGAGTTTCCTGGTCGTCTTGCTCGGCGGATTGATCTACTTGGCAGCCCGTCCGCCGTATAAGAGCCGGGCTGCGGTCGCCCCGAAGGTCCGCCTGCAGTACGCGGGAGTGGTGGCTGTCGTGCTGCTGGCCTCCGTGATCTACGGCTCGAGTTTTAGCCAGGAGCCCACCGCGGGCCAGGTCAACGTCGCCGCAATCCAGGGCAACGTCCCCCGAGCTGGCTTGGACTTCGCGGCCCAGCGCCGCGCCGTGCTGAACAACCACGTGCAGCGCACCCACGAGCTCGCGGACTCGGTCGCGACCGGCGAGGCACCGCAGCCTGACGTGGTGATCTGGCCGGAGAACTCCTCCGATGTGAACCCGTTTAAGGACCCGGATGCCCACGCCGCCATCGATTCGGCGGTCACGGCAGTCAACGCTCCGGTGATGGTGGGCACCGTCATCGGAAATGAAAACACGATGCTCACCTGGGGCCCGGCCACCAGCAGCGAGCCGGGGCCGGGGGAGAAGCACGTAAAGAAGTTCCTCCAGCCCTTCGGCGAGTACATGCCCTTCCGGGAAATCCTCAAGCACGTCAACGAGAACGTCGAGCGGGCGGGCAACTTCGTCCCTGGCGACGGGCCCGGCGTGGTGCGGATGTCCGCTGCACGCGGGGACGTCGAGGTGGGGGTGTCCACCTGCTACGAGATCTCTTTCGACGCCAGCGCCCGCGACGCGGTGCGTCATGGTGCGCAGTTCCTGGCTAGCCCAACGAATAACGCCACCTTCGGCTTCACGGACATGAGCTACCAGCAGCTCGCGATGAGCCGGATGCGGGCGATCGAGACGGACCGGGCGGTCGTGGTGGCGGCCACTTCCGGGGTCTCGGCGATCGTCATGCCGGATGGGGAAGTGGTGGACCAAAGCCGCCTGTTCCGCCCGGACATCCTACAGGCTGACATTCCGCTGCGCGATGGCATCACGCCGTCCGTGGCTGCGGGTCCCTGGGTGGAATGGGGGCTGGCTGCGGCGGGTGTTTTGGGGATAATCGGGGCCTTCCTCGCGTCTCGACCCACACGGCGCAAGAAAAGCAGATAAACTAATCACATTATGAAGAAGCTCAGCGATAAGACTCTCGTCATCATCCCGACTTTCAACGAGCGCGATAACCTCCCGATCATCACGCGCCGCCTGTTGGAGGCCGAGCCGGAGCGCGTGAACGTTCTCGTCGTCGACGACAACTCGCCGGACGGCACCGGGGACCTGGCGGATCAGATGTCCAAGGACGATTCCCGCATCCACGTACTGCACCGCGAAGGAAAGGGCGGCCTCGGCGGGGCTTACCTGGCCGGTTTCAAGTGGGGCATCGAGAACGGCTATGAAGTTCTCTGCGAGATGGACGCCGACGGGTCCCACGCCCCGGAGCAGCTGCACCTGCTGCTGGACAAGATCGACGATGGAGCCGAGCTCGTCCTGGGTTCGCGCTACGTCAAGGGTGGCAAGACCGTGAACTGGCCCGCCGACCGCAAGTTCCTCTCCCGTGGCGGCAACATCTACGCCTCCATGGCGCTGGGCGCTGGCCTGTCCGATATCACCGGCGGTTACCGCGCCTTCCAGCGCGACCTGCTGGAGCGCATGGACCTCGACGCCGTGGACTCCGCGGGGTATGTCTTCCAGGTGGACATGGCGTGGCGTGCTGTCAACGAGGGCGCCGACGTTCGTGAGGTTCCGATCACCTTCACCGAGCGCGAGATCGGCGAGTCCAAGATGAGCAGCCGCATCATTGGCGAGGCGATGGCTCAGGTGACCCGTTGGGGCTTCCGCCACCGCATGTACCAGGTCCGCCAGCTCATGCGCGAGGGGGCGCGCATCGGCGCCGGCACCGTGGAGCGCGCGCTGCAGAGCTAACCGAAAAGCGCAACGCTAAAGGCCTGGTCACGTTGATTGCGTGGCCAGGCCTTTGTTCGTGCGGAGGCGAGGGGAGGGCTTAAGCCTTCTCCTGCTCCTTGAGCAGCTTCATCGCCTCGCGGCGGCGCTTACGCAGCATCTCGATACGCTCCTCCAGCAGCTCGTCGAGCTCCTCCAGGGAGCGGCGCTCGAGAAGCATGTCCCAGTGCGTACGTGGTGGCTTCGCAGGCTTGGATTCGATGCCCTCGCCCTCCACGAGGGTGCCCATCTGGCCGTTCTTGCACAGCCAGTCCTGCGGGATCTCGGCGTCGTCAGCGAACGGGACCTCAAAAATTTCGCCGTCCTCAGTCTGGTACTTCACCATCTGACGTGGCGCGAGATCGTGGTCCCGGTCGGTTTCATACGACACGGCACCCATGCGACTGCCTCGCAGTACGCGGTCTGCCATTAGTTCCTCACTTCCGAAGTTCGCTAGCGGCGCCTCCGGGGCGCCATCAATGTAGATAACGCACCGGGTGCGAGTTTTGTTCCCAGATTCCCCGAAAGGGTTAGGATCTTTAGCCATGAGCACCCCCACCTCGCGCGAAGACTTCCCCCACACGCCGGGGTTCTGCGCATGGTGCGGGGAGGAAATGCCCGGCCAGCAGCGGGGGAGGCCACGGAAATTCTGCAGCCGGTCCTGCCGCCAACGGGCCTACGAGCAGCGCGCGAGCCAACCGGCGGCGGACGCACCCGCGCCCACGGGCACCCGGCCGGGGACTCCAGGGGACACCGGGGATGAGTTGGGGGATCAGCTCTTCGAACTCCGCTGCGCAGCGGAGGATCTCGTCACCGCGATGGACGAGCGCGCAGAACCCGCCGAACTGCGCGGCATGGCTACGGACCTGGTGCGGCTGGCGCACCGCGCGGAGCAGCTGAACCACCCCCAACCCCCGGGACGCGCTTAAGCCGCACCTTTTCCTAATCTTCCCTGCTTAGCACTAGGCTGGGTGCCATGCGCAAGGGAATTATCACTCTGGGTGTTATCGGTATTATCGCGGCATTCCTGTTCGGCGTTGGGCCGATCGCGTATCAGCTGCTCACTGATCGGGGTTTGCAGACCGCCGATCTCGTCGAGGGCGGACCCGAGCCAACAACGTCAGCGGACGGCCACTGGGTGATCGTCCCTGGTGCCGGTGCCAACCACACCCAGGCTGGTTATACCTTCCGTGAGATCCTGCCAGGGCAGGAGAAGACCACCTCCGGACGTGCGGATAACAGCACGGAGGAGAACATCAAGGGCGACCTGCAGGTCTCGGACGGCACCCTCACGGAGGGCCTGGTCGAGGTCCGCGTCGCGGGGATCTCCTCGGATGTGGAGAAGCGCGACATCAACGTCCGCCGCTCGATCCTGCACACGGAGGACTACCCGAAGGCGAAGTTCAGCATCACCGAGCCGGTGGATCTGAGTGGTATTCCGGAGGACGGCTCCGTCGGTGAGGTCGACGTCACGGGAGAGCTCACCCTCCGCGGCGAGTCGAATAAGGTCAGTGCGCCGCTGAAGGTGCTGCGCACGGGGGACAAGGTTGTCGTCCAGGGCAAGGTGCCGTTCAAACGTTCGGATTTCAACATCAAGACCCCAGAGTTCGTCGCGGCCAAGATCGCTGACGAAGGAACGATCGACCTGCTTCTCGTGTTCGAGAAGCCTTAAGGTCTACGCGCCCGACGTACGCGAGAATGATCGCGGTCAATTTTAGGAGCACCATTGAATACCCAATTTCTCCTGTGGTCCCGGGTTATCCGGCTTGTGGTGCTGCTCGCGCTCGGCGGGTGGCTCGTGAGTAATGGCACTGGCCTTGACTACTTCTTTGCCGCGATCTGCGCCGCGCTGATCGCACTGACCTGTTATCAACTGTGGTCGAGCATCCAGAAGGGAAGCCACTGATATGGCATCAAACGCACGTTTTCTCGAAGACCTGCTGGACGATAAGGACCTCGACGCGGTAAGCCGGTGGCTCGCCGACCGCTCGTCCGTTGTGGTGGCCGAGGAGCTTGGCCGACTCTCCGGGGCGGAGCAGGCAGTGGCCTTCCGGTTGCTGCCCAAGGACCGCGCCCTGGATGTCTTCGAGTACCTGGATCCGGTGCACCAGGCCGAGCTTCTGGAGGCGCTGCGAGACGACCACGTCACGGAGATCTTCGCGAGTCTGGCCCCGGACGACCAGGCGTCCCTGCTGGATGAGATGCCGGCGAAGGTCGCCTCGCGCCTGCTGCAGGGCCTGCCGTATTCCCAACGACGTGTGACCAGCGGACTGCTTGGCTACCCGGCGGAGTCCGCGGGTCGTCTGATGGTGCCCACGCCCACGGTGTTGACCCCGGACGCGACCCGGGAGGAATCCCTCGAGAAGCTGCAGTCGCGCGCTAAGCGCTACGCCGCCGGCCCGCATCACTCGATCGCATTGGCCACGGTGGCGGTGACCGATGAGTCGCGCAAGCTGCTCGGCATGCTGGAACTCGCGGACCTGGTCACCGCGCCCGAGGGCACGCTGGTCGGGGAGTTGCTGGAGGAGGAGCAGCACAGTGTCTCCGCCTACGACGACCAGGAGCACGCCGCTCGCCTGATCCAGGAGGCTGACCTTCTGGCGTTGCCCGTCGTCGACGACGAGGATCGCATTCTGGGCGTCATCACGGTCGATGACGCCATGGAGGTCCTCGAGGCCGAGGTGACGGAGGATGCCTACCGCGCCGGTGGTGCCGAACCGCTGAACGAGCCTTATCTGACGGCGACGGTGATGACGCTGGCTAAGAAGCGCGGCGTCTGGCTGATCGTCCTGATCCTGGCGGCCTTCCTCACGATCAACGTGATGCAGTACTTCGAGGATGTGCTCGAGGCCGTGGTGGTGCTCAGCATCTTCGTGCCGATGTTGATCGGTACGGGCGGTAACGCGGGCTCGCAGGCAGCGTCCTCCGTGGTGCGTGCGCTCGCGGTCAACGAGGTGAGACCCCGGGACGTGTTGCGGGTCATCGGCCGTGAGGTTCGGGTGGGCTTCCTGCTGGGTGTCTTCCTCGGTACGGTGATCTTCCCGATTCTGGCCTTCCTGTACTACCCGCAGGTCGCGTTCACTATTTCGTTGACGATCGTGGCGATCTGTACCTGGGCCTGCATCGTGGGTGGCGTGCTGCCGCTGGTCGCGAAGAAGTTGGGCGTGGACCCGGCAGTCTTCTCGACGCCCGTGGTGTCCACGTTGGTGGACGCCACCGGCCTGATCATTTACTTCAGCATCGCCGGTGTGATCATGGCTGATCAGATCCGCCAGGCGACGGGTGGCTAGCACCGAAGTTGGGGCTAGCACCGGGACTAGGAACTAACGCCGGCCGAACTTCTCCAGGTCGGCGGGCGCGCCGGCGAGGATGACGTCGTCGTCGGGGGAGAGCTGGTGGTCAGCAAAGGGTGGTGCCCACTGGTTGCCGCTGTGCACGGCCACCAGCTGGACGCGGTGCTTCGCCCACAGGCTGTGCCGGTTGAGGGAGTGGTTCACCAGCTCCTTGGGAGCTCTTAGGGTGATCATCGCGTAGCCCTGATCGAAGACGGTGTAGTCCTGGAAACGGCCGCTGAGCAGGTGTGCAACGCGGCGTCCGGTGTCCCGTTCGGGACGGACGACGTGGTGCACACCAACGCGGGTGAGGATGCGGGCGTGGGCATCGGAGTCTGCCTTGGCCCAAATGTCCTTGACCCCAAGTTCCACGAGGTTGGATGCGGTCAGGATCGAGGCTTCGAGGCCACTGCCGATGCCGATGACGACCTGCTGGAAATCCTTCACTCCGAGCTGCTTGAGCGCCTCGGGGTCGGTGGCGTCAGCGATAAATGAGTCGGTGAGGTGGGGGTCATTGTCGTGCAGTAGCTTCTCCTCGACGTCGATGCCGAGGACGTCGACGCCGTGGCTGTGGAGCTCCTCGGCCATGGCGGAACCGAACCGGCCGAGCCCGATGATCGCGACCGGTGGCAAATCGATGGGGCGGGCGCTGGGGAGGAGCTTGTCGAGTGGGTTAACCAATGTAGGGCCTTTCTGCAGGATAGGAGTAGTGCTTGCTCGGGGTAGTGGTGGCGAGCGCTGCGACGAGGGTGATGGGTCCGACGCGGCCCATGAACATGAGGACGCAGAGGAGGATCTGCGAGGCACCGCTGAGGTCAGCGGTGATGCCGGTGGAGAGGCCGACGGTGGCGAAGGCGGAGATGACCTCGAAATGGATTTGGTCGGCGCTGAACTGAGGGTTGAAGGTACGGAGGCACGCGATAACGAATGTTATGACACCTGCTGCCACAGCGCCGACAGTGAGAGCCTGGCGGATCACGGTGTGATCAACGCGACGACCGCCGATGACAGTGTCTTTTTCACCCCTAATTTCTGCCACGATCGCCGCGAGCACCACGAAGAGCGTGGTGATCTTCAAGCCACCTGCGGTACCGCCGGATCCGCCTCCAATGAACATCAGAATGTCGGTACCCATCAGGGCATTGGGCGACATCTCGCCAAAGTCCACGGACTGGAAACCAGCGGTACGGGTCGTAATGGACTGAAACACTGCCGCCAGGGCAGCATCCCCGCTGCTCAGCGCGGCGAATGCATGATTACGCTCGAGCGCCCAGAACATCGCGAAGCCACCGATGAGGAGCACCGCGGTGCCGTTGAGAGTGATCCGAGCGGTCATAGACAGCCGCGGTGGTTTCCTCCGCTGCCTGCGCAGGCGCACCCTCGCGATGAGCTCGTCGAGCACAGGAAAGCCGAGCCCGCCGAAGACAATCGCCAGGCCGATCGGCAGGACGATCCATGCATCGCCGACGTAGGGAATGAGGCTACCGGCGTTCAGCCCGAAACCGGCGTTATTGAAGGCAGAGATGGAGTGGAAAATACCGATCCATGCAGCGGAGCCGAGGCTATCGACATAGCCGCCCATAAACATTCGTATCGTGAGGACGCCCGCAACAAGCAGTTCGCAGATCACTGTGAGAAGGATGGCGCCGATAATGGTGGATTTCACGCTGCCAACGGTGAGCGTGCGCCGCTCCGCGACGGTATAAAGCTTAGTTTTCAGTCCTAGCCTGCCACTGAGGATGAGCCCAGCTAGAGACGTCAAGGACATAATCCCGAAGCCACCGATTTGAATGAGGGCCAGAATGACGACCTGCCCGGCGGCAGTAAAACCCGTGCCGGTGTCGCGAACACCCAGCCCGGTCAGCGTCACCGCGGACGTCGCTGTGAAGAAGGCCTCGAGCGGCGAGACTGAGTCGCCGTCGGGCGCGGAGAACGGCATGAGAAGCAATAACGTGCCAAGCGCAATGAGCCCCAAGAACCCGACGGACACGAGGCGCGCCGGATTCTGCGTCAGGGACGCGAATAAGCGATTCACCAGAATAATCCTAGACCTGTAGTGACGCGCACACAAGAGTTTTCTGATCGATCCAGAGGCGCGGAGCTACGGGGATCATCGCCAGCTCCACTAGCAAACAGCCTGGCCGTTATTGTCCGATAATATACATTATGACACTTTGCATTTATGGGGCACTGGCCTGCGCCAAGCCCCTCCGGCCCCGCGCTAATGCAGCGGGCGCCGTCAGTCCCCCCCCCTAGGAACTCTAAGAGTCCTTGGACTCCTTCAAGTCGGAATCCTCGCCGGGCTCCCAATCAACCTCAAGCTCATCCATGAGCTCCTGGGTTGAGTTTTCGACCTCCGTCGTCGAGCCCTTCTTATCGTCGGCGGAACTCTCGGAAGCCACTGACGCCTCGGCGGCATCGTCGTCAGCCGAGTCCTCGGAATCATCCTCCTCAACGTCTGGCTGGGACTCGCGGGTCAACGCCTCGGCGAGCTCGTAGTTGCCCACGTTGGACTTCTCCACGATCTTCTTGAGCTCGCGGCTCTCCGAGTCGCTCAGCTCTTCCTCCCCCTCGTGGAACTTATTCACCAGTTCGGTGGCGCGCTCGCGGTACTTAGCCTCGCGCTGGATGCGCACGCGAGACTTGATCCACCAGGCGACGAGCACTGCGATCGTCAGTAGCCCCACCCAGCCGATGATCGGATAGACATTGGCCATCAAGGCTTCGAAGCCGAAGAAACTGACGCCGAAGCCCACCAGGCAGACGCCCAGAAACACCGGGCGGTACTTATCGCGGTGGTTGGCCGTCAGGCGGCGCCCCAGCGCGTAAAACATGCCGATGCAGGTGTTGTAGATCATGATGAAGATGATCACGACCATGACATAGGACAGCGGGTGGTTGATGTGGTCGATCATGCTCAGCATCGGCACGCTCGAATCCCCGACCACGTCGAAGTTAGCGAGCAGGACGAAGGTCGCCATCATCAGCATCGTCAGGTAGATGAAACCACCCACGAGACCGCCGACTCCAGCCTCGCGCGGCTTGGTGTTCGCACCACCGATCACCAGGGCCATGGACAGCCCCAGCAGCAGCGCGAGCCCCGTGTAGTTCAGGGCCGAAAGCCACCATGGGCTGATTGGCGATTCGGCGCCCTGGGCCAGCTGCCCCATCGCCGCCATGTCATCCGGCAGGTTGAACAGCGTGTAACCGAATGCGAAAACCACCGCGACGATAATCAGCGGCGTCACCGTCGAAATGATGCTGGACACCCGGTCGACGTCCATCAGCCCGGTGATCATCACCAAAATCAGCATGATCAGCGAGCCGACCCACGCGGGCCAGCCGAACTGCTGCTCCAGGTTAGATCCCGCCCCCGCGAGCATCACGAAGCCCACGGCAAACAGCGTGAAGGTCACGCCGAAGTCCAGGAACCTCGAGACGACCGGGTGGGACATGTTCCGGAACACCATGCGGTGCTCCTGCGCCAGGAAGTAGCTGCCGAGCTGCAGGATCACTGCCCCGGCGATGGTCATCAGGACTCCGGCGAGCAGCGCGCCCCACAGCGCGGAGAGCCCAAAGGAGCCGAAATATTGAATGACCTCTTGACCAGTCGCGAAACCCGCGCCGACCAGGAGGCCCACAAAGGATAATGCAATTTTAAAAGTGTTTTTTAAAGACACTAACGAGAGCCTCTTTCGTAAATATCACAAATACGAACGCTCTCCAGTATTACTTAATATTCCCTTATTCTCATACTGCGAAACTGTGTTCGCAGACACAAATCTCCCCCGCAGTCCCTGGGTCACGCCAGTTCGCGGGCAAGGTCCAGGAGCTTTTTCTCGGCGCCGACATCTCCCACCATTTGCACGCTGGTCGGAAGCCCGTCGCTACCCTGCCCCATTGGCACGGCTAACGCCGGCTGGCCCGCGACATTCCACATGGCGGTGTAGGCGATCGAAGGCATGCTCAGCAGCGAGGCGCGAATAGCCCCCTTCCCCACCAGCAGGTCAGCGCGGCGTGGCCGGTCGGCCACGGTCGGCGTGAGGATCGCATCAATACCCTCGCGGGCCATGATGTCCGAGACCTTGCGCCCAATGGTGGCTGCCCTCCTCTCCGCCCAGGAGACCATCTTCGGACTCATGAGCGCGCCCACCAGCTTCGTCAGTCGGTGGCGCTTTTCGATGCGATCGGGCTTTTCCAGCAGTCCGATTTCGCTCCGGATTCCGGCGAACATAAGGATCAGGAACGGCAGCGTGGGATCCGGCAGCCGAGCAGACAGCGGCCGAACCTCCACCCCCTGCGCCTCGAGCTGCGCAGCGGCACGCTTTCGCGCCTCACGGTTGGCCGCGGCCACCGGAATGAACGGTGTGCTCGAGCGGTCCAGCCACGCAACCCGCCAGGGCCTCTCCCCTGCGCGCCCAGCCGATCCGAGTGGGGCAGGGTCGTCGTCCTGCAAGACGGACATCATCAGCTCGATGTCCTCCACCGTGCGCGCCATCGGGCCGGACGTCCCCAGTGACTTCCACAGGTCGGTATAGGGGGCGGTGGGCAGCACTCCCCGACCCGGCTTGAGCCCCACGAGCCCGCACATCGCAGCCGGGATCCGAACTGAGCCACCGCCGTCGCCGCCCATCGCCATCGGCACCATTCCCGCAGCCACCGCTGCCGCGGAGCCGCCGGAGGACCCTCCCGGGGTTCGGGACAGGTCGATGGGATTGCGGGTCACCCCGTAACCCTGCGAGGAGGTCAGCGGGTAGGCGCCGAACTCCGGCATGTGAGTCTTGCCGATGATGATCGCCCCAGCTGCACGTAGGCGGGCGACGACCGCGGAGTCTTCGGTCTTTGGCGTGTGGTTCGCGCGGGTGCCGAAGCTCGTCACCGCACCCGCGACATCGAGTTCCTCCTTAATAGCAACGGGAACGCCGTGGAGGGCGCCGCGCTCCGAGGGATCAAGCTGATCGAGCGACGCCGCATCCTGCAGGGCAACTTCCGCGAAGACCTGGCTGAAGGCGTTGATGAAGCCGTCCCGCTCCTCGATGCGGTCGAGGGCGGCGCGCACCCCCTCAACCGCCGAACGCTCCGCTACCCGGGTACGCCACTGGCGCACGTCGAGCTCGTGCCATGGGGCGCCCTCGGCGTTGTCGCGCCGGATGCTGGCGCTGGGGCTCTGAGGTGACATCTTCATCAACCGCTTTCTTCCGATCTATCTCCAGCTCCTGTACCCCGCCACGGCGGAGCGTCGGACTCACCCGGGCGCCCCGGCAAGCCGCATCCCGCTGCCCCTGCAGGGCCGCGCTACGCCCCGGCGCCCGACTTAGGCAGCGTGTACCTCAACTGCTCGCCGACCCGCTTCCCCGAGTGGATGCAGCCACCGAGGAAGGTTCCCTCCAGCGCATTCTGGCCGTGCATACCGCCACCACCAAAGCCAGCAACCTCGCCCACCGCGTAGAGGCCCGGCAGGACCTCCCCGTCGTTGCGGAGGCAACGCCCCGCCAGGTCGGTCTCGATCCCGCCCAGGGTCTTTCGGGTCAGCACACTCAGACGCACGGCAATCAACGGCCCGTGCTTCGGGTCCATCAGCTCATGTGGCGAAGCACAGCGCACCACCTTGTCGCCCAGATACTGGCGTGCGGTGCGGATGTAGTTGATCTGATAGTCCTTGGAGAACTTATTCTCGATCTGACTGTCCCGATCTTCGATCTGGCGGCGCAGCTCGGCCTCGTCGACCTGCGGCTTATCCGGGCCGACCAGCTCGTTCATCTTCTTGACCAGGCTGCTGAGGTCGTCCGCGATCACCCAGTCCTCGCCGTGATCCATGAAGGCCTGCACGGCGACCTGCATGCCGGAGCCGAGCTTGGAGAGCAGCTTCTTTACGCTCTTGTCCGTGAGGTCCGGGTTCTGCTCGGAGCCGGAGAAGATGAACTCCTTGGCGGCGATGGTCTTGTTCAGGATGAACCAGCTGTACCCCATCCCGGTGCGCCCAATATGGCTCAGTGCCGCGAGGTTATCGCCGCCCGGGATGAGGGTGCTGGGCAGCCGCTGCCCCGCAGCGTCCAGCCACATCGCGCTGGGACCTGGGATGATTCGGATGCCGTGGCCCGGCCAGATGGAGTTCCAGTTGTGCATGCCCTCCGGGTAGTGCCAGGTCCGGTCGGTGTTCACGAGGTTCGCGCCCGCAGTTTCGGAGATGCCGATCATGCGGCCGTCGACGTGGGCCGGCACGCCGGTGACCATGTCCTCCGGGGCGGGTCCCCAGCGGTCCGTCGGCCAGCGCTTGCGCACCAGGTCGAGGTTTCCGCCAATTCCGCCCGAGGCGACGACGGTGCCCGCCGCCCGGAACTCGAACTCACCCACCGCCGTTCGGGAGGATGCCTCGCCGCGCGGGAGATCCGTGGCTTCCAGGACCGTGCCTCGCACGCCCTCGATCCGGGTGCGCCCGTCGGCCCCGGCTCCCGTGATCAGCTCGTCGACGCGGTGGCGGAACTCGAAGCGGATGCGGCCCTCCTGTTCCAGCTTCTCGACCTGCTCGCGGAAGACGCGGACGACCTCCGGGCCCGTTCCCCAGGTCAGGTGGAAACGCGGCACGCTGTTGCCGTGCCCGGAGGCGTCGCCGGAGCCGCGCTCGGCCCAGCCGACGGTGGGCAGGACGTTGAGCCCCAGGTTCTTCAGGTAGCTGCGCTTCTCATTGGCGGCGAAGCGGACGTACTCCCGGCCCCAGGCCTTCGGCCAGCGGTCGTTCGGGGTGTCTTCGAATTGCGCGGAGTTCTCCCAGTCCCGCCAGGCGAGGTCTTCGCTGTCCTTGACCCCCATGAGCCGCTGCTCCGGGCTGTCGACGTAGAACAGGCCACCGAGGGACCAGAACGCCTGTCCGCCGAGGTTATTACGGTTTTCCTGGTCCAGAATGAGGACGTTCAACCCGCTCGTTGCGGCCTCGTATGCGGTAACGAGGCCTGCCAGGCCTGCGCCGACGACGATGACGTCCGGATTCCACTGCGTGCTCAAACTGTCCTCCCCTTGTCTACGGGCATCTGCCTCGGCTCCACGGGATCGTGGGGCGCGAATATAGATGGTTAGTTTAGGCAAAGGACATTGCTGTGTGCGTGAATTGCGAAATTTCCATCAACCCCTCGCGCGACCGACCCCGCCTCGCGCTAATGGCGGTGGCGAATAACGAACTGCATGCAGTCGATGTCGCCGGCGTCCACGAGAGCCTGGTGCAGCGCGAGCTGGAAGTCCCAGAGTCGACGATAGATCGCGTCGAAGCCCGCGGCAGCAGCCTGTCGCTCGCGGGAAGCGAAGTGGGCACGCCACATCGGCAGGGTCGCCGCGAGGTGCGGCCCCAGGTGATTTTCGGCGACGACGTCCAGACCGGCGGCGAAGATGTGCTGGCGGATCAGTGCCGCCGGCGAGTATTCCAGCGCAGGCCAGATGTAGCCGCGCACCACGTCGAGGGATTCCCGCGCGGTATCGCGCATCTGCGGGGTGGCGACCAGGGTCTGCACCACGGCCACGCCCCCGTCCGCGAGGAGCCGGTCCACCGCCCGGAAGAAGTGTCCAAGGCCACCTCGCCCCAGGGTTTCCAGCCGCTCGGTGGAGAAGATGGCGTCATATTCGCCGGCCCACTGCCGTGGCGAGGGCACTGGACCGCTGATCAGCTCCACCCGCACGCCACCGGCCACGCCGGCTTGACGCACGCGGGAGCGGACCACCTCGGCGTGCTCCTCATCGGAGGTCAGCACGCTCACCGAGGCGCCACGCTGGGCCGCGAGGATCGCTAGCTGACCGCCGGAACTCGAAAGCTCGAGGACGCGGTCACCCGGGCCAACATTCGCCTCGTCCAGCATGAGGTTGATGCGGCGCAGCTGCCCGGAGTTGAGGTCCTGGCGCTGCACGTCGGCGGGCTCGAGGTACCAGGTTTCATCGAGGCTGACGGGCTCCTCCGGCCTGCTGAGGCGGCGGCGCACGCCGCTGGTCACGCCCGCCACACCGCGGGGGGCGGGTTTCTCCTCATCGTCCACCAGGATCTCTCCGGTCCTGCGGTCGACCTGAACGGTTTCCGTGGTGCGGGCGGCCGAGGCAAACAGCGCGGTGGCGGTGGCACGGGTGGCTCCCGCGTACAGCTCCACGAGACCATCGGGCAGCTCGCCGGCGCGCACCGAACCAAAATCGTGGCGCGGCTTTCGTGGGCTGATCCCAGCCAGCAAGGTATTCATCGGCGCTTCGAGGGGCTGGCGAAGGAGAACTTCCAGCACCTTGACCAGAGGCTCAGCCCGCCACTCCCCGATCAGGTAGCTTTCCGCAAGCCCCAGCCAGCCTTGGGCAACCACCCGGTCGAGCATGAGCCCGTCGCGCACCTCGAGGTAGGTCTCGTCCTTGGATTCGAAGGAGACCCCCTCATCGTCCAATAGCTCTTCCAACCGCTCGCGAAAGGCCTCGGATCGCTTGCCGAGGAACCGGCCGCGGGGCAGCTCAGCGAGGTGCGGCCACCGCTCGGGGTCGATATAGGGGTCGAGAGAGAAACGTTCCACGGGAACTATCAGACACTCCTCTCCCGGTGCTCGCGGGGCCGACTCGGCCATTCGCGGTGAAGTTATCCCTAAAGTTAGCCGATATTGCGCCCCAAACGGGGTATTAACACTCAGGAAGCAACCCACATCAGGTGGATCCCGGAAGTGCTTTAGAAGGCCTTAAGCATTAGGATTGTTGAAGCACGCTTCGTGAGGATCTCACAGGGTCCGTATATCAGCGAGAACTTGAATACAAAAACCAAAAATATTGTGCTGAGGAGCATTAGTTTCTTATGACCACCAACTCCCTTGGTCCAGCAGGTAAGCGCCACCACGTCGTCATCATCGGCGGCGGTTTCGGCGGTCTGTTCGCGGCAAAGAAGTTCAAGGGCAAGGACATCGCGGTCACCATCATCGACCGCACCAACCACCACCTGTTCCAGCCACTGCTGTACCAGGTCGCGACCGGTATCCTGTCTGAAGGTGAGATCGCACCTTCCATCCGCCAGCTGATGGCTGACGACGAGAACATCCGCGTGATCAAGGGCGAGGTCCGCAACATCGACATCGACGGCCAGAACGTCACCGCGGACCTGGGTGGCAAGGAAGCTGTCATCGAGTACGACTCCCTGATCCTCGCTGCGGGCGCTGCACAGTCCTACTTCGGTAATGACCACTTCGCCGAGTTCGCGCCGGGCATGAAGTCCGTCGACGACGCGCTGGAGATCCGTGCCCGCGTCACCGGCGCCTTCGAGCGCGCCGAGATCACCACTGACCCGGAGGAACGCCGCCGCCTGCTGAACTTCGTGGTCGTCGGCGCTGGCCCGACCGGCGTGGAGCTGGCTGGTCAGCTGGCTGAGATGGCGCACCGCACCCTCGCCAAGGAGTTCCGCGAGGTCGACACCAACGACGCCCGCATCATCCTCATCGACGGTGGCCCGCAGGTTCTGCCTCCGTTCGGCAAGCGCCTGGGCCGCAAGGCTCGCCGCAAGCTTGAGGATCTTGGCGTCGAGGTCGTCCTGAACTCTCTGGTCACCAACGTGGACCGTGAGGGCGTGACCTACAAGAACATGAAGACGGGCGAGGAGTCCTCGATCCCGAGCTACGCCAAGATCTGGTCCGCCGGTGTGGCCGCTTCCCCGCTGGGCAAGCACGTCGCCGACCAGGCTGGTGTGGAGTCCGACCGCGCGGGTCGCGTCATGGTCAACGAGGACCTGACCCTGGGTGAGCACAAGAACGTCTTCCTCATCGGCGACATGATCAATCTCAATGGCCTGCCGGGCGTCGCCCAGGTCGCTATGCAGGGTGGTCAGTACGCTGCGAAGACCATCATCGACGAGATCGAGAATGGCACCAGCCCGGAGGCTCGCGCTCCGTTCGACTACTTCGACAAGGGCTCCATGGCGATCGTCTCCCGCTTCAACGCTGTGGTGAAGATCAACAAGGCCGAGGTCTCCGGCTTCATCGGTTGGCTGATGTGGCTGGCCCTGCACCTGCTGTACCTGGTCGGCTTCCGCAACCGCGCGATCGCCGCGTTCAGCTGGGGCCTGAACTCCGTGTCCCGTCGCCGCTGGCAGCTGGTTGCTACCCGTCAGCAGCTGCACGCCCGTAACGCGCTGAACAAGCTGCGCAAGCTGGAGGACGAGAAGGGCATCCGTTCCCTCGAGGTGCGCGATAACCTCAAGTTCGGCGAGGGTCGCGACACCCCGGCTGACGCCGACTAGTTCCCGCGCTGGCGCCCGAGGGCGCTAGATGCCACGATCCCCCGGCCCCACCTTCGTGGTGGGCGGCCGGGGATTTTTGCTTGGCGCTAACTCACTTATTCATCACGGCGGTCTTCAGCATGGTCAGTGCCAGCAGCTTGCCGGTCTCCTCATTGCGGTGCTCGACGCGCCACAGGTGGGAGGTCGACCCCAGGTGCTCAGCGGTCGCGGTGGAGACGATGACGTCGCCGGCCTTCGATGGCCGCAGGAAGTCGGTGTTATTGTTCGTTCCGACGACGATCGGGCCCGCGCCCGCGGCGACGAAGCTGGCCATGCTGGCTGCGGTCTCCCCCAGCGTGGCGTAGATGCCTCCGTTGGTGATCCCCCAAGGCTGCAGGTGCATCGGTTTCACCTCGAGGCGCAGGGTGAGGGAATGAGGTGCTACCTCGGTGTAGTGAACACCCAGCGCGTCTTCCAGCCCGTTGGTTGCGGTCGAAATTCCATTGAGGGTGTCGAGCTCTTCGCCGGTGAGCTTACGCTGACTAGCCGTGCTACTGAGCTGCAACATGGTCTTCACGTGTTCGTTCATGTCAATAGATTAACCACGAAGTGTCGGGGTAAACTGGGAAATCATGAGTAAACCTTCGGCACCGAATCTTTCCTCGAATCAGGCACCCGCAGGCGCACCAGATGGCGAGCTCGCCCAGATCGGCGTGATCGGCCTGGCGGTGATGGGGTCCAATATCGCCCGCAACTTCGCGAATCACGGCCACACCGTGGCGGTTTTCAACCGCACTTTCGCCCGCACCGAGGGCTTCATGGATAACTTCGGCGAGCAGGGTTCTTTCATCCCAGCCGAGACCTTGGAGGCCTTCGTCGCCTCCCTCGAAAAGCCGCGCCGCGCGCTGATTATGGTGCAGGCCGGCCCCGCCACCGATGCCATGATCGAGCAGCTCGCCGAGCTCATGGACCCGGGCGACATCATCATCGATGGCGGCAACGCCCTGTACACGGACACGATCCGCCGCGAGAAGGAGATCTCCGCGCGCGGCCTGCACTTCGTCGGCACCGGTATCTCCGGTGGCGAGGAGGGCGCCCTGAACGGGCCTGCGATCATGCCGGGCGGAACCGCCGAGGCCTACGAGTCCCTGGGCCCGCTGCTGGAGTCCATTTCCGCGAAGGTTGATGGCGAGCCATGCTGCGCCCACATCGGCCCGGACGGCGCCGGCCACTTCGTCAAGATGGTCCACAACGGTATCGAGTACGCGGACATGCAGGTCATCGGTGAGGCTTATCACCTGCTGCGCTACGGGGCGGGGCTGAGCCCGAAGGAGATCTCCGAGGTCTTCCGCGAGTGGAACACCGGCGAGCTGGAGTCCTACCTCGTGGAGATCACCGCGGAGGTCCTGGCGCAGGTCGATGTCGAAACCGGCAAGCCGCTTGTGGACATCATCGTGGACGCAGCCGGCCAGAAGGGCACGGGGCGCTGGACCGTGAAGTCCGCCTGCGACCTGGGCATCCCGGTCACCGGTATCGGCGAGGCAGTCTTTGCCCGCGCGCTCTCCTCTGATGGCCCTGCCCGCCAGGCCGCCCAGGGCAAGCTCGCTTCCGGTGAGCTGGCTGCCCCGGTGGACGCTGCCCAGCGGGAGGACTTCATCGAGGACGTCCGCCGCGCACTGTACGCGTCGAAGATGGTCGCCTACGCCCAGGGCTTCGACCAGATCCTCGCCGGTTCACAGGAATACGGTTGGGACGTCGACCCCCGGGACCTGGCTCGCATCTGGCGCGGTGGCTGCATCATCCGCGCCCGCTTCCTCAACCGCATTGTCGATGCCTACGAGGCTGACCCGCAGCTGCCGTCCCTGCTGCTGGACGAGTACTTCCTGGAGCAGATGTCTGGCCTGGTGGATTCGTGGCGCCGCGTCGTCGGGACCGCGACCGCGCAGGGGCACCCGGTTCCAGTGTTTGCCTCCTCGCTTTCCTACTACGACTCCCTGCGTGCCCAGCGCCTGCCGGCCGCGCTGATTCAGGGCCAGCGCGACTTCTTCGGCGCCCACACCTACGGCCGCGTGGACAAGCCTGGCGCCTTCCACACCCTCTGGTCCGGCGATCGCAGCGAGGTCGAGGCTTAAGTGCCGTCGCCTGACCCCGAGCCGCCGTCTTCCCAGCCCGAGTTTCGATCGCTCGGGCTACCAGTAGCGCTCGCACAGTCCCTGCAGCGCGCGGGGCTGCGTGAGGCCTTCCCCATCCAGGCCAGCGTGATCCCCTCCGCCGTTGAGGGCAAGGACGTGCTGGCCAGCGCTCCGACTGGTTCGGGAAAAACGCTCGCCTTCGGGCTTCCCATGCTGGCCCGGTTGAGTTCCGGGGATCTGCCGCGCGCGACCCGGCCGGGCAATCCTCGGGGTGTGGTGCTCTGCCCCACCCGCGAGCTCGCTGAGCAGGTCTTCGAGAACCTGGACCCGCATGCCGCAGCTCTGGGCCTGCGTGCGCTGGTCCTGGTGGGCGGGGTGAAGGTGCGAGCCAATCTCACCTCCCTGGCCCGCACGGTGGATCTTGTCGTGGCCACCCCGGGTCGGTTGAACGACCTCATTAAACGCCGTGCGATCTCCCTAGAGCACTGCGCCGTCACGGTCGTGGACGAGGCCGACCACATGGCAGACCTCGGATTCCTTCCCCAGGTGCAGGCAATTCTCGAACGCACTCCGCAAGGCAGCCAGCGGCTGCTCTTCTCCGCGACCTTAGACGGCGAGGTCGCAGCACTGGCCGAGGGCTGGACTCGCAACCCAGTCCGCATCGACGCCGCAGGCGCACGCTCCGCCTCGCCAGTTGCTCCGGACCACGCCGCAACCGACGCCGGAGGCGCACATGACCGGGACGCGGCAGGCGCACGAGCCACGGCGGCTCGACCAACCCCACGCCCCACCAAGGGCGCGGACGCCCCGGTGGAGTTCCTCCTCAGCGAGGTCGCTGATAACGGACAGCGCCAGGCGGCGGTCCGCGCGATCGCACGCAAGGTGCCTCGCGTGATTTTCTTCGTGCGCACCACCCACGCGGTGACGCGCTGGGCGAAGTACCTCTCCGCGGGCGGGGTCAAGGTCTCCGCCCTGCACGGCAATCGCGGCCATCAATCCCGCCAGCGCGCGCTCGCGGACTTCCGCGAGGGTAAGGTGCGCGTGCTTGTCGCCACCGACATCGCCGCCCGGGGAATCGATGTGCCGGGAGTGCGCGCCGTCGTACACATCGACCCGCCGCGCGATCCCAAGGCGCTCGTACACCGCTCGGGCCGTACGGGCCGCGCGGGTGCGTCCGGCACGGTCGCCCTGCTTGCCTTCCCCGACCAGGTTCGCGAAGTTTCGACCATGATGCGGGCCGCTAACCTGGGCTACGAGAAGGTCGAGTCCACCAGGCTCGTCCGCCGGATTCTCCGTGAATAGCCACCACCGTCCCGGTCCGCCGGAGCACGCACAACCCACCACCCACTCACTCCTCGCCAAGGACAACTTCTCAAGAATATGGACATACTGCTGAGCATCCTCGGCCTCGCGGGCTTCATTGCGCTGACCGCGGGTACCGGGCTGTTCGTCGGGATCGAGTTCGCCATCACCGGTCTCGAAAGATCGACCATCGACCAACACGTCAAGGACAAGAACGACGGCCCGGCACGCCTGATCCAAAAGGCTCACGGCGAGCTCTCCCTGATGCTCTCCGGCGCGCAGCTGGGCATCACGATCACGACCCTGGCTACCGGCTTCCTCGCCGAGCCGATCCTGGCGAAGTTCTTCACCCCGATGCTGGATCTATTCGGCATCCCGCACTCCGCCTCGATGGCGATCGCGCTGGCCCTCGCCGTCATCCTGGCCACGGCCCTCTCCATGATCTTCGGCGAGCTGGTGCCGAAGAACTTGGCGATCACCGACCCGATCAAGGTTGCGCGCTTCACGATCCGCCCGGTGTGGGCTTTCAACCAGTTCTTCCGTGGTTTCATCTCTTGGCTGAACAACCTCGCGAACTTTGTGCTGCACCGCTTCGGTATCGAGCCGGCCGATGAGCTCGCGAGCGCCCGTAGCCCGAAGGAGCTGGCCGCCATCGTGAAGTCCTCCGCCGGCACCGGCGAGTTCACGCAGGCCAAAGCACAGATCCTGGACCGTTCCCTGCGATTCCGGGACATTTCCGCCGACGACATCATGACGCCGCGTTCCACCGTCGAGTCGCTGGATGAGGAGGACACCGCGGACAAGCTGATCCTGCTCGCCATGGAGACCGGCCACTCCCGTTTCCCCGTTACCCGTGGCGATTTGGACGACACGATCGGCGTCGTCCACGTCAAGGACGCGGTCGCGCTGCAGCCGGAGCGGCTGGCGACGACCACCGTCAAACGCCTCGCCCGCCCCGTCCCCACCGTTCCGGAAAGCCTGGGCGGGGAGGCCGTCCTGCAGAGCGTGCGATCCGCCGGTTCGCAGCTCATCCTCGTCGCGGACGAGTACGGCGGCACCTCCGGCATCATCACCATCGAGGACGTCGTCGAGGAAATCGTCGGCGAGGTCTGGGATGAGTACGACGATAAGGACGAGGACGCCGAGGTCCGCCGCACCGGGCAGATGTGGGAGATGTCCGGCCTGGTCCGTACCGACGAGATTTTCGAAGAGGTCGGCTACACCGCCCCAGACGGCCCCTACGAGACCCTCGGTGGGCTCGTGATGTCCGCCCTGGGCAGGGTACCGCTGGAGGGCGACCAGGTGGTCCTCCCCCGCTCCGAGCGGGAACTCCGGGACTCGTTTGAAAGCGGGCTGAACAACCGCTGGTTGGCGCGCGTGGTGTCGATGGATAAGCACCGCGTCGATCGGGTGATCCTGAGCCCGATCACCGAGGAACAGGCCGCCGAGTACATCGATGAGGAGGGTGAAAACTAATGGGTGATCTGTGGGGCATTCTTCTTGCCGCTTTTCTGATCCTGGTCAACGCCTTCTTCGTGGCGGTGGAGTTCGCGCTGATCTCCTCCCGTAAGGACCGCCTGGACTCGATGATCGCCTCGGGCAACCAGCGGGCGAAGAAGGTCCGTTACGCCGTTGAACACCTGACTATCATGCTGGCGGGCGCGCAGTTCGGTATCACCATCGCCTCCGTCCTGCTGGGCATGATCGGCGAGCCGGCGATCGCCCACCTCATCGAGGCCCCGCTGGCGGCCCTGGGGCTGCCGGAGAGTTTCGTCCACCCGATTGGCTTTACCATTGCGCTGCTGTTGATCACGATGCTGCACATCGTGCTGGGCGAGATGGTGCCGAAGAATATCGCGCTCGCCGGCCCTGAGACTGTCGGCACGTACCTGGTTCTGCCGCACCTGGCGTTCGTTAAGGTGACGCACCCGATCATGGTCGTGCTGAACTGGATCGCACGAACCGTGCTCCATGCACTCGGTGTTGAACAGAAGGACGAGCTGGATTCCACCGTCTCGCCGCATGAGTTGGCGAACATGATCGCGGAGTCCCGTTCCGAGGGCCTGATCGCCGCCGACGAGGCGGACCGCATCTCCAACGCCCTGGCTAGTTCCCGCCGCGCGATGGGCGAAGTTCTCATCCCCCGTGAGGACGTCTACGCCCTGCCGTTCGGGACGTCCGGCCCGACGGTCATGGAGGTGCACCACGCGGTGGTGGAGACGGGTTTCTCCCGCTTCCCTGTCGCCGATTCGAACGGCACCTGGTTGGGCTACGTGCACGTCAAGGACGCGCTGGACGACTTCCTTGCAGACCGCGACGTCGCCGTCCCTATCCGCCCGCTGATCACCGTGACGAGCACGCAGAACTTCGACCTGGCGATGCGCGCGATGCGCGTGAACTCCTCGCACGTGGCAGCGGTCGTGGAGAACGGGCGCACCATCGGGCTGGTGATGCTGGAGGACATCATCGAGGAGCTCGTGGGCACCGTTCGCGACTGGACCCACGACTAGAAGCACTAGGTCCCCCCGAAGAGAAAAGGAGGCAGCAGAGGCCTGCATGGCTATTGATACTCAGCTATCCCCCACCCGCCCAGCCGAGCGTGTGCTGGGCTGGGATGATTGGCAGGCCCGCGAGGCTGCCCACCAGCAGCGGGTGGAATCGCTGACCGCGGCACACCAGGCGCGCCGCCAGCAGGGTGAACGCCACCCGGTGTGGGACTTCCTCTTCAGCTACTACCCCGTGACCCCTGGGAAGCTGAAGAAGTGGCACCCGGGGCTGGGCACAGCACTCGAGATCCACCCGGACGAACCGGTGGAGGGGTTGCCGCAGGTAAAGGATTTCTACCACCGCGTTGGGAATACCTGGGTGCTGGATCCAGCGGCGTTTCTGGCGCGCCGGGGCGGAACCGCCCGGTTCATCCGGCGGCTGCTCGCCTCGACGGCTGCCCGGCCCGCGGTCTTAAGCTGCTTCGGGCTGCACGAGTGGGCCATGGTCTACCGGGATGCCCCGCGGCACCCGGAGCCGCTTCGGCTGGGTGCGGCTGGCACCAACGAGGTCGTGGAATGCCACGAGCTGAAGTGCACGCACTTCGACGCCTTCCGGTTCTTCACTTCTTCTTCCGCACCGATGAATGCGAATCAGCTCACCAGGGAAAGCCAGGAGCTCTTTGAACAGCCGGGCTGCCTGCACGCGGGCATGGACTTGTACAAGTGGGCGACCAAGCTGGGTCCGGTGGTGCCGGGCGAGCTGTGGGTGGATTGCTTCGAGCTAGCGCGGGATTTCCGGCAGCTGGACATGGAGGCCAGCCCCTATGACCTGCGGGAATGGGGTTTCGAGCCGGTGCGCATCGAGATGGCCGAGGGAAAGGCGGAGTACGTCCGCCGCCAGCGAGAACTGACGACCAGGGCCCAGGAGCTGCGCGGCGAGCTGCTGGAGCTTCTGGATCTGCTGCTCAGCCACGAGGACCAACCCCGGCAGCCGACGCAGGACGCGCCGGACATGTGATCGACGGCTGGGGTGCACCGGGCTGCACTAAACTGAAGGTTTGAACACGATTTTTGGAGGGTCGATGGCGCGTCACGCGAGTGGTGAGAATAACTTCAAGGTCGCCGGGTGGGTCTGGGCCGTGCTGATCGCGGTCGTGCTGGTCACCGCACTGATCATCGGCTGGTCAGCGGTGTCGAAGAATAACCAGGAGACGGTGGCCGCCGAGGAGTGCGCGGAGGGCGACTACGAACTGAGCGTCTGGGCCGCCCCCAAGGCCAAGTCGGCGGCAGAGGACCTCGCAAACGCGTATAACGACGCCGACCGGGTCGTCGCCGATCACTGCGTCACCGCCGCTGTCTCCGAGGTCGCGGACCGCGACGGCCTGTCCAAGCTGGACTCTGAGGTCCCTGCAGCGTGGGTTCCGGAGGACGCCGCGGCAGTCCTTCCGGCCGCGAAGGATCACGGCGTGCGAGCGGCTGGTAGCACGGCCCCGACGGTCGGCGATCCAGCCCGACCGGTGCTCCGCCTTGAGGCCGGCGACCGGGTGCCGGAGCTTGGCCAGCGTGCGGCTTCAGACTTCACCAGCTTCGCGGTTGAGGAGCAGAAGCTGCGGACCACCGAGGTTGCCGCGCTGACCGGTGGCAAGGGCGAGGGCACTAAGGACGCGAAAAGCGGCGAGGACGAGAAGGCTAAGGGCTCCAAGAAGGACAAGGATAAGGCGAAGAAGCCGGCGCTGGCTCGTGGCACGGACGTCACCTTCCTGCTGGATACCTCCGACGCGATGGGTGTCGTCGAGGGCGATGCGCGCCGCCTCGACGTGGTGCGAGGTGCACTGCACTCTGCCTTCCAGCGGGTTGGCGAGAACGAGGGTGCGGTGAGCCTGTGGAACTATTCTTCGCAGCTCTCCCCCGGGGCACGTACCCCCTACCGCGTGAACGTTGACCTTTCGGCCCGCGATGGTGGGGCGGCCGCCGGTGCGGTGCTGGATCAGCTGAATGTGGGCGGTGGCAACCACGCGAACGTTTCCATCTCGGCCGCTCACAAGGCGGCGGTGGATTCCGCTGCGGCAGCGGGCGCGGAGAAGCCAGCGGGCCGCATGGTCGTGGTGCTAGCAGGTAAGAACCAGGACGAGCTCTCCGTCGAGCAGCTGAAGGCCCAGCTGGCGGCGGCCAACCCGCAGGTGCGGGTGGACATCGTGGGTATCGGTGGCGATGTTTCCGCAGACGAGCTCACGCAGATCGCGGAGGCTACGGGTGGAAAGTTCTACCCCGCCCGCGACGCGAAGGCCGTGGACGGGGTACTGAAGGATATTCTTTAAGCCCCGCTGCGGTCAGGGGGGGGCAGCGAGGCTTAAAGTTTCTCGAAAGGCTGCGGCCTAGGCCAAGCGACGGCGCCGACGACGCTCTGCGAGCTCGTCGATCGCCGGGTCCTGGGAAATCTTCTCCGATGGGAAGCTCGTGATATCGCCGCTGAGCTCCTTCATCAGGCCTGGAACGGCGATGCCGAACACGCCCTGGCCACCGTTGAGCAGGTCGATGACCTCCTCGGAGGAACGGCACTCGTAGACGGTCGTGCCGTCGGAGACGAGGGTCAGGCCGGCGAGGTCATCCACGCCGAGGTTCTCCAACTTGCTGACTGCCTTGCGGATGTTCTGCAGGGAGATGCCGGTATCCAGCAGGCCCTTGACGATCTTCAGCACGAGGATGTCGCGGAAGGAGTACAGGCGCTGGGAACCGGAGCCGGAGGCGTTACGGATGGAGGGCTTTACCAGGTCGGTGCGAGCCCAGTAGTCGAGCTGGCGGTAAGTAATACCTGCGACCTGGCATGCGATGGGCACGCGGTAGCCCACCTCATAGTCTGGCCCGTGCACATCGAAGAGTGCATCCTGCTGGCCTTCGTTCGTACCCATTCGCTTCTCCTGACCGTGGCCGCTTACGCGGTCCCCTCTTGTTAGTTAAAGAATAGCCGGGTCGGCGGACACGTCAACCGCAAACCCTTAAGTTCAAGTTCAAGGTTAACATTAACATCCACAACAAACGACACATGTGTAACAACACGCGTGTCAGATAACTTTTGCGGACGCCTCCGGCTTCGCCTTCGACCAAAAACTAAGGCCCGCGCCCCTCCCCTGTGCGGGAAGTAGGCGCGGGCCCAAAAAGCTCTAGAGAATCTAGTCGAGGTTGCCCTTCACGATGGCGGCGTTGAGGGAGAGCAACAGCGCAGAGACCTCGCGAGCTGTTTCCGCGGAACGCTGGCGCGCGTTTTCGTCACGAGCGTGCTTCAGCGGATCGGAGACGCGGGAGACCAGGTCGAGCTGGCGGTGCGCGATGGTCATCATGGCCTTGAGGTGGCGGCCGTCGAGGCCGAACTCGCTGAGCCGGTCCGCCAGCTGCACGATCGTGATGTCGTCCACGCTGAAGAAACCGGACTGGTCGGCCATGACGAGCCCCAGGCGGATCAGGCTGCCGGTGAAGGAATCCTCCACGCCAGCACGCGCCGTCAGGTCCGCGCGGGTCAGTCGGCGTGGCTCCGAGGAACGGAACTGCTCCGCGGACATCGCACCGGCGATCTGACGCTTGGCGTACACCGGGGTGACCTTCCCGGCGTCCATCGCATCAAGCTGCTCCTTGATGACCTTCAGCGGCAGGTAGTTATCGCGCTGGTGGGTCAGGATGTAGCGCAGGCGCTGAATGTCCTCCGGGGAGAAGCGGCGGTAGCCGGACTGGCTACGGCGCGGGGTGATGAGCCCCTCGGATTCCAGGAAGCGGATCTTGGAGACCGTCACGTCCGGGAAATCCGGCTTCAGCTGCTTCAGCACATCGCCGATGGAGGCGGTGGGAAGCACCTTCTCTCCGGTCTGCGCCGGGTTCTGCTCGAGCAGCTTCTTCGCTGCGTTACCTTCTTGTGCCGCCACGGTTTTTAGCTTTCCTTCGCGCCGTTCAGGAACACGAGGCGGAACTTGCCGATCTGGATCTCGTCACCGTTGGACAGGACCGCGGAGTTCTTCGGCTCGCGGTTGACGTAGGTGCCGTTCAGGGAGCCGACGTCCACGACCTCGTAGTCCGCACCGTTGCGACGGAACTCGGCGTGGCGGCGGGAGACGGTGACGTCGTCCAAGAAGATGTCGCTGTCCGGGTGACGGCCAGCGGCGGTGGTCTCCTGATCGAGGAGGAAGCGGGAACCGGCGTTCGGGCCGCGCTTCACCACGAGAAGGGCGGAGCCCTCCGGCAACCCCTCGACACCGGAAGGAGATGCGTCGGCCTGGGCGCCGGACTCCATCTCCTTCAGGAGGTCCGCGCGAAACACCGATGTGGTCTCGACAGATGCCTCCGGCTTACCGGTGTTCTGGCTCATAGTGAGATCCTCTCTGGAACGTATTTGGCTAACGACAACACAATACTACCCCGCAAGCGATGGAGAGTCACCGCGGTTGTTTTCACAAGTTCATAACTATCTGAACATCTGCGCCACAGAGCCGATCAACGAGCCGCCACCGCTGGAGAGCGGATTGTCGTTGACCATATAAGTCCAGGTCGCAGACGGCTTGTGGAGGCCGAGGCCATCCAGGTCCACGCCTTCGCTGGTGAACTCCGCCTCAGCAAAGGTGTCCTCCGCCTTGTTCACCGCACGGGCTGCCAAGTCACCGAAAGCGGCGATGGACATGCGGTGGAACTCGTCGATGGGCGATTCCCGGGCGATGGCGCGCAGGTGGATGGACTCCCGGATGTCGTCCAGATAGGCCAGGTGCTCGCTCCACTCCAGGTCCAGGTGGAAGAGCATGATCGCGCGGGCCGATTGTTCCAGCACGGGCTGCTCGATGCCCTGCCCCTGCAGGCTGGCGGCCTTCTGTGGCTGTGCTTCGGCGAGCTCCTGCCAGGCGGCATCGGTGTCCAGCAGCTTCTGACGACGGGCGTCGATGATGTCCCGCTGGTCCTTGATGAGCTTGTTGTACTTCCAGGTCGTGGCGTGAATGTCCAGCATCTGGCCTTCGGTGACGCGCTGGCAGTGGTCGACGAAGTTCGCGACCTTCTTCTGATTCAGGCGACCGCTCGCGTCCGGCTGGGCCTCCAGGCTCTCCCCGGCACCGCCGGTTTCCACGACATCATCCTGCAGGGAGACGAAGAAGACCGAGCTACCAGGGTCGCCCTGCCGGCCCGCGCGCCCGCGCAGCTGGTTATCCAGGCGCTGGGAGCGGAACCTGCCCACGCCGACCACGTGAAGTCCCCCGGCCTCGACGGCGGCATCGCGGGCGGACTCGTCCTTACCGCCGAGCTTGATATCCGTACCACGGCCTGCCATCTGAGTGGAGACGGTGACGTGGCCGGGGCGTCCTGCTTCGGCGATGACGGCGGCCTCGGCCTCGTGGTTCTTCGCGTTCAGGATCGAGCTCTGCACGCCACGAGCCGCAAGCGCCTCGGCGATGCGCTCGGAGGCGGCGACGTCCTGGGTGCCGATGAGCTGCGGCTGTCCGGTCTCCTGAACTGCGAGGATGTGTTCGATGACGGCGGCGTCGCGTTCCTCGTCGGTGGCGTAGATGCGGTCGGCCTCGTCGAAGCGTTTGGTCGGCACGTTCGGGTCGATGACCGAGACCTGCAGACCGTAGAACTGGCGCAGCTGGTCCCCGGCCGCCAGGGCCGTGCCGGTCATGCCGCAGACGGTCGGGTACATGCCGATCAGGGCCTGGATGGTGATTTGGTCGAGGATGCGCCCACCATCGGTGACGCGCAGCCCCTCCTTGGCCTCCACCGCGGCCTGCAGGCCATCGGGCCAACGCTGCAGGTCGGCAATACGGCCCCGCGAGCCGTCGATGAGGGCGACGGAGCCGTCCTTGACGATGTAGTGGACATCCCGGATGAGCAGGTGCTCGGCGTGCAGGGCGACGTTGACCTGGACGAGAGTCTGGCCGGCGTCCTCGCCATCCTTGCCTTCCGAGTACAGGGAGTCGATGCCGAGGGCCTTTTCAACGAACGCGGAGCCCTTATCTGTGAGGAACACGTTGCGGCGGTCCGGGGAGATGGTGAAGTGCTCGTTTTCCTCCATCCGCTGGACCAGCTGGGTGATTTGCCCGGCTGGCGCGGTGCCCGGCTCGCTACCCGCGAGGACGAGTGGAACGAGGGCTTCGTCGACGAGCACGGAGTCCGCCTCGTCGATGACGGCGACGTCCGCGGGGGTGCGGACGACTTCGGCGCGTTCGGTGGCCAGGTGGTCGCGGAGAACGTCGAAGCCGAGTTCGTTGATCGCGCCGAAAACGATGTCCCGCTGGTAGACCTCGCGGCGCTGCTCGGAGGTCAACTCCTCCTGGATGGCGCCGTGGGTGAGCCCGAAGAAGTCGAACATCGGGCCCATCCATTCGTCGTCGCGGGCGGCGAGGAAGCCATTGACGGTGATGACGTGGACGCGCTTGCCCTGCAGTGCGTAGCCGATGGTCGCCATCGCGCCGGTCAGGGTTTTACCCTCACCGGTGGCCATTTCGGCGACGTCCCCGTTGAGCAGGGCGAGGGTGCCCTGGAGCTGGACGTCGAAGGGGGCCACACCGAGGGTGCGGCGGGTGACCTCCCGGAGGACGGCGAGCAGCTGCGGGACGTCCTTGATGCGCCCCTCCGCCCCCTCCCCTGCCTTGACGACCGCGTCTGCTGCGGCGGCGCGGAGCTCGTCATCAGTAGCGCCGGTGTAGCGCTCGGGGTTGGCCTGCGCGACGACCGCCCGGGACTTCTTCTGATTCTTCTTCGGCGACGTGCCCATCGCACGCCAGAACCAGTCAAATGCAGCCATGTGCTCTTCTATAACCTCGTGTCGGATCGACGCTTGCTTATGCGCCGTCCACTTTACCGGGCAGCCCGGACATGCCCGCCCAAAGTGGGGCACCTTGCTGTTCAGGGGTGGTCCAGCACCTATGCTTAGAGGCTATGAGCGAGATCACTTTTATCCCCACGGCAGATTTGGTTGACATCATCGGAACGGAGTCCCGGTCCTGCGACACGCAGTTCCAGGACCTCGGCGGCAAGGTCGAGTTCTGCGGCCGCATCACCACGGTGTCCTGCTTCCAGGACAATGCGCTGCTGAAGTCCATCCTCAGCGAGCCGAACCCGGGCGGCGTGTTGGTCATCGATGGCCAGGAGTCCCTGCACACCGCACTGGTGGGCGACATCATCGCCGGCCTGGGCCAGAAGAACGGCTGGGCGGGGGTGATCGTCAACGCCGCGATCCGCGACAGCAAGGCCATCGGCGAGATGGACTTCGGTTGCAAGGCGCTGGGCACCAACCCGCGCAAGTCCACGAAGACCGGTGCGGGCGAGAAGGATGTTGTGCTGCGCTTCGGTGGCGTGGAGTTCAACCCGGGCGAGTACGTCTATGCGGACTCGGACGGCATCATCGTCACGGAATCCCCGGTTGACCCGCAGTAATGCCCACTGGCGGGGCTGATTAGTACGCGCCCTGAGCCATGCTGTACTGTTACAGGGCGTAACGGGCTGTGGCGCAGTTTGGTAGCGCACTACACTGGGGGTGTAGGGGTCGCAGGTTCAAATCCTGTCAGTCCGACCACGTGAAAGAAGCCCTGGCCGCAAGGCCAGGGCTTCAGTCGTTTCCGCAGGTCGAAGCAACGGGTAGATCAACCAGCGCCCCCCTAAGCCCCATGGCAAAGCTCACATGGTCACGGATGCAGCCACTGATTTGGCACAAATCTGGCACGGACATTGAGCTCAGGGGCCACTTCCCTACTTGTCCAGCTCACCCATCTCCTTAGCCGCGGCCATGATGTCGGCCAGGGCGTTGATCACACCGTTGAGCACGTCCCGGTCACTGGAGAGCAAGGTGTCGCGCTTCTTACGCTCCGCGATGCCGTCGAAGATCGCCTGCGTCGCCGCGCCCTGGAACTTCTTGGAGCGTTTGAGCTGTTCCTTGGAGTTCGTCCGACCCAGTTTCACCGCCTCGGGCTGCTCGGAGAGTGTGCCCCAGGCGGCGACGATCATCTGCGAGGTTTCATCGGAGTTCACGTCTACACCGGCCATCGAGAAGATGTCGTTAACCTTGTCCACCGCGTCGTAGAATGCGGCGCGCATAGGGGTGCCTTCCCCACCCACGGTGACGTCGAAGGTAGGCACTTTCAGCGCTTCGGTCCCGCCATCGCTCAGCGAGCGGTCGACCTCGATGTCGCTCTGGGTGATCGCCACTCCGGCCAGTGAGAGCCCGGTGATGAAGTCCTCGTCCTCGTCGTCGTATTCGGAGAGGTGGAGGTTGCGCTCCAGCACAGCGGCGAGCATCGCCCGCTTGGAGACCTCCGCGTCGGCGTAGGCGACGATCTGGGAGAGGAACTCATATGCGTGGCGGTATTTCTCTGCGTTGGATTTGAAGTCGCGTGCCGCGTCGCGCCCGTCCTTGCCGGAATCGCGTCGCACCTGCCAGCGCCGGATGATCGGTGCGGCCGCGCCACGGAGCGCCTCCGAGTCGGAGCCAGCCATATAGGCCTGCGCGACCTGCTCCATCTCCTCGGGAGTGTAGAACCCAGAGGTGTCGAGCTCCTCGCCGAGGGTGTGCAGCGCGTTCGGGTCAATGTCTGTGTTGATGGAGGCTCCGGCGTAGTAGCGCTGGAAGTCCTTGACGATCATCTCCGGGTCGTTGACGAAGTCCACCACCATCGGGGTGGGCTTGTTCGCGTGGATGCGGTTAAGCCGCGAGAGTGTCTGAACGGTGGTGACACCGGATAGCTGCTTATCGACGTACATCGCGCACAACCGGGGCTCGTTGAAGCCGGTCTGGAACTTATTCGCGACGATAATGACGCGGTAGTCCTGCTCGTCATCCTTGAAAGCACGCTCGACATCCGGCACGCCGTTGAGCTGCACCTCCGTCACCGGTTCGGAGTCCTCATCCACACGCACCGCGTCGGAGAAGGCGACCAGGGAGCGGAAGTCGTAGCCCTTGGACTGGATGTAGCGGTTCATCTCCTCCGACCAGCGGACCGCGGCCTTGCGGGAGGAGGTCACAACCATCGCGCGAGCCTCCCCGCCCAGGTGGTGGGCGACGTTGCGGCGGAAGTGTTCGATAACGACCTCCACCTTCTGCGCGATGGAGGTTGGGTGGAGGCGGACGAAACGCACCATGTCGGTCACGGCCGCGGATTCATCGACTTCCTCGGTCCGGCCCAGTTCGTCCCGGACCTCGGCCCACATTTGGTAGGTCGAGTAGTTGCCGAGCACATCAAGGATGAAGCCCTCCTCGATTGCCTGCCCCATCGGGTAGGTATCGAAGGCGACGAAGTGCCCGTCCGGGGTTTTGGTTCCGAACAGGCGCAGGGTCTTGCCCTTGGGTGTGGCGGTGAGCGCCACGAAGGTCATGTTCTCGGCGACGGCGATGGCTTCCTGCCGCAGTTCCAGCAGATCGTCGGCGGTGTACTCCTCCCCCTCATCGAGCTCGACGTCCGTGAGCAGCTCGCGCAGCGCTGAAGCGCTGGAGCCAGTCTGGGAGGAGTGCGCCTCGTCCGCGATCACGCACCAGCGCCTGCCCGCGAGATTCTGCTCGTCCTCGAGGAGTTTGAGCACGTGCGGGAAGGTCTGGAGGGTACAGGTGATGATGTGGTCGCCCTCTTCGATCGCCTGGCGCAACTGCGGGGACTTCGCCCCAGCATTCTCGCCGACGGAAACCACCAGACCCAAGGATGCTTCCATCATCTGCATGTCCTGGCGCACGTTGGTGTCCAGCGCAGTGCGGTCGGTGACGACGATGACCGAATCGAAGGTCTTCTGCCCATCCTCCGCCACATGCCGGATCAGACGGTGGGCTAGCCACGCGATGGTCTTGGTCTTGCCGGAACCTGCGGAGTGCTCGATCAGGTAACGGCCACCGGCCCCGCGCCGGGTGACATCCCGGGTGACCCGCTCCACCGCGCGCAGCTGGTGGTAACGCGGGAAGATCAGTTTTCCTCCCGGAGTGCCGCGCTTCGGTGTGGCGTCCGGTTCCCAAACAGCGAAGTCCCTGAGGATGCGGAGGAACATGTCACGCTCCAGCACGTCCTCCCACAGGTAGGAGGTCTCGGACTTGCCGGGGATAGGCGGGTTGCCAGCCCCGCCGTTGAAACCTCGGTTGAAGGGCAGGAAGAAGGTGTCGGAGCCCTTCAGTGCGGTGGTCATGTAGACCTCGGCATTGGAGACGGCGAAGTGGACCAGCGCGCGCCCCGGCTGCAGGAGGCGCCGGCTGGAGCTGGGCACGCGGTCTTTGCGGTATTGCTTGCGGGCGTGCGCCACCGACTGGGTGTTGTCGGTCTTCAGCTCCATCGTCACGACGGGGATGCCGTTGACAGTGAGCACGAGGTCGATGGTCTCGTTAGTTTTGGGGTCGAAGTGGACTTGGCGGATGACGCGCAGGATGTTTTCTTCTGCGCGTTCGGCGACCTTCTCCAGCAACGGGTTCGCGGGCGGGAAGGCGACCATCGGGCCGAAGGCGGCGGAACGAGCCCCGACCTGGGCGTATTTGAAGCCCTCCCGCAGTGTGCCGAGCAGCCCGCCGAGGGTACGCCCGGATTGTGGGTCCTTCCGGGTTTTGGTTTCCAGCCGGTCGGCGACATATTCAAGCAGTTTGCGCTGTGCGACCTCGCGGGTGGCTTCCGGGGCGTCCGCGGGCACCGCCTTGGCGTACTCATCTGGGTACTGGGTGGAGAGCCACGCCAGCACGTCGGCGGGGTAGAGCGCGAGGCGCCGATCCCACCCCTGGTCGTTCTTGCCTTCCTCGTAAGTCCAGCCGCGCTCGGCGAGGGCCTTGCAGATGGCGGACTCGTGCGCGTATTCGCGGGTGATGTCTGAGCTAGGCATGGGTGGGCTCCTCGGCGGTGGGGATATCGATTTGTCCGGTCACGGCCGCGGCGATGACGGCAGCGCGACGCTCGGCGAGTAGGTCGCGCAGCTCAGTGATGTCGGCGAGCATGGCATCGATTTCGGTGGTTTCGCGGTCAATGTCCTTGACCAGACCGTCTTGCTCCGAACGACTCATGTCAGGTACAGGGAAGGACTGGACAAACTGGGTACTTATTCGCTTTAAGCCCCCTGTTCCTAAAACGGAAACGCCCGCCTCATCTAGGAACGTTTGCGACGTCAGGAAGAACGCTAACCAATCGGGGTTCGTTCTTTCACTAGGTCGCAGGGTGTATATCTCAGAGGTTGCCACACCCAGCTCAGTAGTAACGTTTGCCACCATCGCGCGGCCGTGGGTGACTGTCGGGGTGACCTTTGGGAGCAGGACATCTCCGCTTTCGAAGTGCGTGTATGAAGCAAGTTTGTCCTCCCAAGGAGCAACCTTGAAAACTCCTGGTTTCTGATTTGTCCAGACGTCCTCCAGCGGAATAAACGTCACGTCTTCTCCCTTGTCCAGGTCATAAATTCCCGGTGTGGAAGGCGAAACCTTGGCGAATTTCCAGAGGGGTGCGGTGGTAGAGAATTGGTTGAAGGCCGCGGTCACTGCGGTCCTACGCCGCTCCGTCAGCAGCTTTTCCATCTCGTCCAGGTCGGCGCTCATGGCATCGATTTCGGCAGTCTCGCGGTCGAGATAATCCGCGATGGCCCGCTGTTCATCTGGCGAGGCGTCCGGCAGCGGGTAGGACTCGACAAACTGCGTACTGATTCGCTTCAATCCACCGGTTCCCTGCACGGAGGCCCCCGCGAGTCCAAGAAACTCCGTTCCGACAAGCAGGTACGCGAGCCAGCGAGAGTCTGCCCCTGGACGTGCGCGGACCGTGTAGACCTCGGTGGAGGCAACCCCCAACTCGGTGGCGGTGTCCGTAATCATGGTGCGCCCGTGTGTCACCGTCGGGGTAACTTTCGGCAGGAGGAGATCACCCCGGCGAAACGGGGTGTATCCGTTTAAACGCTTCTCCCAGGGAACCGTTCGAAAGTCGTCGGCTTTGTTAGTCGGCCAGACGTCCTCCAGGGGAATAAACGTCACCTCGTCGGACTCGGTGAGGTCGTTGAACTCCGGCATTGGGGGTGATACCTCGGCGAACTTCCACAACGGCGCCGTGCGGTGCGTAGTCACTGTGCTCACTCCCGCACCTCCGCGAACTTTTCAGCCAGGCGCCCCATCACCGCGGCCACGTCGGCGTCAATTTCCTCCAGTGACCGGACCGGAGCTGGGCGATAGAACACGCGCTTGAAAGGGATCTCGTAGCCGACCTTCGCGGCCTCCTCGTCCCAGGTGACGTCCGGCGCGAATGGGAGGACTTCGCGCTCCATGTGCTCGTCGACGTCCTCGGTCAGCGGGATGCGCTCCGTCATGGAGAACGCCGGGTCGAGGATTGGGTTGCCCTTGCGATCGAAACTGGGCTCAGCATTCTCGTCCGGTACTCCGACCGCTTCAAGCACCTCGTCAATCATGCCGGCGAGCATCTTCACACCTCGCTTCTTGGCCGCAGCCTTCAGTGCCTCCGGCAGGTCATTGAACTTCACGTCCGCCACGTCGGCAAGGACCTCCGCGTGCTCGGGCACGGCAGATTTATGCTCCAGCACCTGCGCCACCGCCTCCGAGGTGACCGCCACGCGCAGGCGCTTCTGCTTGGTGACCTTCACGTCGCGGAAACCCAGGTCCGCTGGTGTGAGCACCTTCGAGATCTCGGTGTCCTCGAACCCGGCGTACTCTTCGAGCACTCGCTTACGGTCGGGCTCCTTCATCTCCCGGCGCTTCTCCCCCAACCCCTTATCCGGCACCGACCAGCACTCGGAGGCATCGATCAGCTGAACGAAGCCCTTGCGGTGCTCCTCCTTGTTCGTATCCAGGATCCACACATAAGTGGAGATCCCCGTGCCGTAGAACATATTGGTCGGCAGCTGGATGATCGCGTCCACCAGGTCGTTTTCCAGCAGCCAGGCGCGGATCCTATCTGGCCCCGATTCTGGCGCACCGGTAAACAGCGGCGAGCCATTGGACACCACCGCGCCACGACCGCCCGCACCATTGGGGCCTGCGGGCATGAGCTTCGAAGCGACATGGGCCAGGAAAAGCATCTGGCCATCGTCTTTACTTGGCAGGCCGTGGCTGAACCGGGAACCCGGCACCTTCGCCTGCTCTTTCACCGACTGTTGCTGCACCTCCCAATCCGTGCCGAATGGCGGGTTGGAGAGGATGTACTCGAACTGCTCGCCCTCATACAGGTCGGTGAGCAACGTATCGCCGTGACGGATGGCATCCGGCTCGCCACCCTGGATCAGCAGATCAGCCTTACCGATGGCATAACCCGTGGACATGAGCTCCTGGCCCGCGAGCACCACCTCAATATCCGGGTTGAGCTCCTTGAGGGCACGTGCTGCCACGAGCAGCATGCCGCCGGTGCCCGCCGTCGGGTCGTACACGGTGCGGGAAGCGCCCTCCGCGGTGAGGCCGACGTCGTCGGAAGCGAAAAGAATATCCACCATCAGCCGGATCGCATCGCGCGGGGTATAAAACGCACCCGCGGCCTTGCCCTTGGTATCGAAGGCCTTGTACATGACGTGCTCGAAAAGATCACCCATCTGGGCATCCGGCAGCGCCTCCATGCTCATGTCGATGGTGGCGAAGTGCTTCACCACCGGCCACAGGCGCGAGGCGTTATCGAGGGTCTTCATCTTCACCGCGAAGTCGAAGGCATCCCACACATCGCGCACGGAGGACGAGAACGCGCCGACGTAATCCATCAACGCCTCGTAGACGTGGTCGTCTAGCTGGGCGATCCGCGTCAGGTCCAGGCGGGAGGAGTTGTAGAAGGACAGGCCAAAGCGAACGCGGACCTCCCAGTCGATCATCTCCTCGCTGTACCCCTCCTCCTGGAGGCTCTCCACAAGGTCGAGGACCTCGTCCTTCGTGGGTTCCAGAATGCACTCCAGGCGGCGAAGCACCGTCATCGGCAGGATGTAATCCCCATAATCCTCGGGCTCGACGATGGACCGCAGGAACTTATCTGCGGTATTCCAAACGGCGGACTGGTTCAGCTCCGCTGCACTCATCCGGGCATGCCTCCTTGGGCCAGAAACGCAATGTGTCCACGGTAAACGGCGCGCTCGAAAAAGTCTGCGAGACACGCTCTCACCGCTCAGCCACCATTGGAGCAGGGGTATCGGACACAAGCTTGGAGCACTCGAACACAGAGGCGAGCCTTCTCGCGAAACGCGTTGTCGTGAATAGAGGAAGCCACGGCAACACAAAAAGACCTCCCCCGAGCCGAAGCTCGAAGGAGGTCAGACGCGCCCGAAGGCCGTCTAATATTAGCCCTTGATCGCAGCAACGATTGCCTGGAAAGCACCGCTGATAGCGCCAACAAGAACGTCAAACAGGGTAGAGATGAGCTCGAACATGATGTTCTCCTTACTAGTGGAAGGTGTCGCACCCAGGGGGTTGATCGGCGCACCCTTGACGCTAACAATTCATTTCGAGTGCACTTATTTTCGCAAAACTACCGACCCCCTAAGCGGGGGCACGGCAACACCCCCACCTGCGACTTAAGAACAGGCCACCCCTCGCCCCCCGCCCTCACTTCCTGTGACAAGCAAGACCGCAGGTAGGCGCCCCAGCCTCACGTCGACGTTCCCGGCCACCCGATTGACAACGCCGCTTCCTGCCAAAGGCCGCCGGCGGAGAAACAGAAACCAAAAAGAAAAAGACCAAGAAACCCGCCTAGCGAATGCGGGCCCCATGACAAAAGTCATGGGCAAGTGGTGACAGAAAATATGTCTGCTTCCCACGCTGGATTTCTAGCGTGAAAACCATGAGCACGACACACACCACCCACGCAATAGAGGTCACCGGAGTCGGCAAAACCTTCAACCCGCGTTCCAACCACCCCGTGCACGCGCTGAAGAACGCGAACCTCACCGTCCAGCCGGGCGAGATCATCGCCCTCCTCGGCACCAACGGAGCAGGTAAAACCACGCTACTGGACCTCATCCTGGGGCTGACCACCCCAACCGCCGGCACCGTCACCGTCATGGGTCTCTCCCCCACGCAGGCCGTCTACAAACAGCACATCGGCGCGCTGATGCAGACCGGCGGCCTGCTCAACGAGCTCACGGTCAAAGACACCGTGGAGATGATCGCCGCAACCTTCCCGGAGCACCTGCCCCTCAATGAGGTCATCACACAGGCCAACCTGGAGCCCATCTACTCCCGGCGCGTGGGCAAATGCTCAGGCGGTGAACAACAACGCCTCTGCTTCGCCCTAGCCATCCTCGGCAACCCGGAGATCCTCATCCTGGACGAACCGACCGCAGGGATGGACGCCGGCGCACGTCGCCGCTTCTGGGACTCCATGACCCACCAGGCACGACAAGGGCGCACGATCATCTTCGCCACCCACTACCTGGAGGAAGCAGAAAACTTCGCCCAGCGCATCGTCCTCATGAACAACGGCGAGATCATCGCCGACGGCACCACCACCGAACTGCGGAACATGAGTGCCGACCGGGTGGTCACCGCCGAATTCCCGGGCGAACTGCCCGACCTGACCAGGCTGCCTGGGGTGACAGGCAGCGACATCAACGGCAACCGCCTGACTGTCACCACCGAGGATTCCGACGCGCTCGCCCGCTATCTGCTGACCGGCACCGACGCCCGCAACCTTGCCATCAGCAGCCACAGCCTGGAAGACACCTTCCTCGCACTAACGCAAGAAAACCAGGAGGCGTAGAACCATGAACACCACCCTGAAATTCACCGGCCACGAACTCCTCCGCCTGCGCCGGGATATGACCACCCTGCTCTTCAGCATCGGGCTGCCGATCTTCTTCTACCTCATCTTCGGGGCGTTGCAGGACTACGGCGAGCAGGAGATGAACGGCGGCAACCTCGCCGCATTCGTCATGCTAGGGATGGCTTTCTACGCCGGCGTGGTGGGCGCGGTCGGCGCCGCAGGATCCGCCGTTACCGATAGCCGCAGCGGGTGGGGCCGACAGCTGGCACTCACACCGCTGCGCCCCTGGCAACTAGTTTTCGCGAACACGGTGAGCATCGCTGTGCGCGCGGTACTGCCCATCGCGGCCGTGTTCATCGTCGGCGGGGTGACTCGGGCGCAGATGCAGCCCGAGCAATGGGCCTTAAGCTTCCTCGCGTGCGTGCTGTGCTCCATCCCCTTCGGCTTCTACGGCCTAGCCTGGACGCTAATGGTCCCCAAGGAGAACACAGTCGGCGTGGCCACCGGGTCCATCGTGATCCTCGCCTTCGCGGGCAACGTGTTCATGCCGCTGAGCGGGACGTTGCTGGATATCGGAAGATTCACCCCGATGTATGGGGCGATGATGCTGGTGCGCTGGCCATTGGCCGAAGGCGCCCAAGTGGTTGGCACCGGGCTGATCACCGAACCGATGTGGCACGCCTGGGTTAGCATCGCGGTATGGACGGCGATCTTCGTGGGCTTCTGCCTCATGATGGGCAAGCGAGACAAGAACCGAAGCTGATGCGTACCTTCGAGGGCTTCCAGTTCAACAACGCGATCTTCGCCTCAATATGGCTGGTGTTCCTGGGGCCGGTTCTGCTCCAGGTCTACGCGGGCGATGAGTTCAGCGCCGGGGATAAAACCTGGATGACGGTGTGCGTGCTGATGTTCAGCGCCGTCTACTTCTACGCCTTCGGCTCGATGGGCACCTTCCCGCGCGGCTGGGGTCTGCTACCGCAGGCGCTCCTCCGGTGGGTTGTTCTGCTGGCGATCGCGCTGACCAGCGTGCCAGTGATCCACACGGGTGCCACGAGCTTCGCCCCCTATCTCGCCGCGATGTTGGGTTTCACGATCCCCCTCAAGCGATCCCTGCCCATCGTGCTCGCCACGGGCGCGGTCGGGGCGATCGCGGTGTGGCTCCGGGCCCCGGAAAATCTCGGCTGGTCAACCTTCATCCTATTCTTCATCCCCCTGATGCTCGTCGCGGTGGGCGTATTCAGCCAGTACGACGAGTCCCGCCACCAGCTCCAACACGAACTCGATCTCGCCCAGCAGCGGGAGGACATCGCCACGGACGTCCACGACCTGCTGGGCCACTCGTTGACCGTCATCAACCTCAAATCCGAAGTCGCGCGCCGGGCAATAGAGAAGAACCCGGAGCAGGCCAAGCAGGAGCTCAAGGACATCAGCGAGCTCTCCCGCCTGGCGTTGGCCGAGGTCCGCTCAACCGTGACCCGGATGCGCACACCCACCTTCGCCGGCGAACTCCAGGGAGCCCGCCGGGCGATGGAGACCAAGGGAATCACCGCGCATCTGCCCGAACGCCTCACCACACCGGGAGATCATGAGGCTATTTTCTCCTGGGGTTTGCGCGAGCTGACGACCAACGTGGTCCGCCACTCCGGGGCCAGGACCTGCTGGGTCACCGTGACCGGCGACAAGCTGCAGGTCACCGACGACGGCTGCGGGTTCAGCGACGAGGAGGCCCGCAACGGGGACGGCGGCCTGGCTGGGCTTCGCGAGCGCGTCGAGGCGGCCGGTGGCCGACTCATCGTGCGCCGCGAACGAGGCTTAAGCACCGTGCTGATCGCGATGGGTGCGGATCGCGAGATCATTGACGACGGCGCCACGTTCGAGGAGGAAAACCGATGAACCCGATTCGAGTGCTGCTCGCCGAGGACCAGTCGCTGGTGCGCGGGGCCCTGGTCGCGCTGCTCAGCGCAGAACCGGACATCGAGGTTGTTGCGGAGTGCGCCACGGGAACCGAGGCCCTGCGCCTGGTGCAGGAACACCCCGTCGACGTGGCCCTCCTGGATATCGAGATGCCGGGGATCAACGGCCTGGATGTGGCCAAGGAACTGGCCGGGCACCCGTGCCGCTGCCTGATCGTCACGACCTTCGGGAAGGCGGGATACGTCAAGCGCGCGATGGAAGCCGGCGTGGACGGATTCATCGTGAAGGACACCCCTCCCGAGGAGCTCGCCGACGCAATCCGCCGGGTGCACGCCGGGCTGCGCGTCATCGACCCGACGGTGGCCCGGGATAGTCTGCTGGCTCCCGATAATCCCCTCAGCGACCGGGAAACGCAGGTCTGCCAGCAGCTCTTCCAGGGAAAGAGCTCACCCGCCATCGCCAAGGCCCTACACCTTTCGCCGGGCACGGTGCGCAACCACATCTCCAGCATCATGTCGAAGACCGGCGCGGGGAACCGCTTCGAGGCTGCCCACCTGGCGAAGGCGAATGGCTGGATCTAGCACGCTGCCCGGAAAACACACACGGCGTGGGCACTCGCCGCCTTAGCTGCTGCCCCAAGCCAGTCCCCTAGTTCTCCAGCGGTCTGCCGAACTTGATAAACGAGCTCCTGCCGACGAAAAACTTTCTCCGAGACACCTGCCCGAAGATCTCGCGGCTCTCCACGGAATCCTTCGTGACGCGGACGAGCAGCGGGCGGCTGGCGTCCTCGACGAGATAGAAGGAGTCACCGCTGAAGGAGTTCTTCACCTCAGACAAGAAATTAGGCACCCCGTCGAAGACAATCTCGGTGAACCACTGGGCAGCCGATTCGCCCTTGGTGTTCTTCTTCTCCCGCAGCAGAGGTGTGATCACGGCGTCCGGGAAGACCTGACGAACCGCGGTGTGGGCCTTCGTCCCCTTCGCCAGAAACCTGCCCCCAGACTTCTCTAGGGACTGGACGTCGACGGCCACGCGGTTGGTTCTTGCGCCCAGTACCGCTCCGTCCTTGCCGAGGAGGTCGCTGGTGCTAACCCCGAACAGGGCAGCAAGCTTCGTGAGGACCTCGATATCGGGCGCGCTGTCCCCAGACTCCCAACCTTGCACGGCCTCGCGGTCCACCACGAGCTTGTCCGCGAGCTCCGACTGGGAAAGCCCGGCCTTGCGGCGGAGATCCCTAATGCGCTGTGCCAGTCCCATGCGAAGAATCCTACCCCGCCATTCTGCCCCAATTCTTCACACACCCCTATGAATAATGCGTTTCATACAGCGCGAAAAACCTGGCTGTGAGGCACACTACAGTCCATGGAACTATTGCTGACTTACCTTGGCGTGGTCTTCGTCTGTGGACTCATCGCCTGGGCCGTGCGGCTACCGCCCTTGATCGGCTTCCTCGCCGCCGGTTTCGCCCTCCATGCCGCGGGTGTGGAGCATGTCGAGTCCCTCGATCTCTTCGCCGATATCGGCGTGACCCTCATGCTCTTTGCCATCGGCCTGCGCCTGGATCTAAAGGCGCTGACAGATAAGGCAGTCTGGCTCACGGCCAGTGCCCACGTGCTGGTGATGACGCTCATCGGCGCGGGCTTCATCACCGCCCTCGGCGCGCTCGGTGCGTTCGGCCCCACCAGTTTCCAGGTGGCGGTGAACGTCGCGCTGGTCTTGAGCTTTTCCAGCACCATCGTGGTCATCAAGATCCTGCAGGATCGAGGCGACGAGCAGGCCCTCTACGGCAATATCTGCATCGGCGTGTTGATTATGCAGGACATCCTCGCGGTGGCCTTCATGAGCATCCTGCGGGGCGAGCCGCCACACCTGGCCTCCCTGCTGCTCGTCGTGATTGTCCCGCTGCTCGCGCTCACCACCCGCCGCTGGTACAAGCTCGGCCACGGCGAACTCGGGGCGCTATTCGGCATTGCCATGGCACTGATCCCCGGCTACGCGCTTTTCGAGTGGGTCGGGCTTTCCGGCAGCCTCGGCGCACTGATTATGGGCGTGGTGCTCTCCCGCTCCCCCGGCGCCGAGCAGCTCAGCCACTCCCTATTCACCCTCAAGGAGCTGCTGCTGGTCGGCTTCTTCGTCAACATCGGATTCATGGGGCTGCCGAATTGGCAGAACGTTGCCGACGCCGCCCTGCTTCTCCTCCTGCTCCCCCTTCAGGCCGTCGCCTACTGGGCGATCCTGTGGGTCCTGGGGCTGCGCAACCGCACCTCTGTGCTCACGGCACTGCTGCTGGCCAACTACTCGGAGTTCGCTCTCATCATCGCCGCCGTCGGCGTTCAGGATGGCTGGCTCAACCAGCGCTGGCTGCTCTCCCTGGTGCTTGCGGTCTCCATCAGCTTCGTCATCTCCGCGATCTTCAACCCGCAGAGCGTGTCCCGGGCCACCCACCTGGCCAAGCGCCTGCCGGTGCGCCCGCCGCACAAGATCCACCCGGACGACCGCCCCATCGAGCTAGGCGACGCCCACGCGCTAGTGCTCGGCGTCGGACGCGTCGGGCTTGCGTGTTACAACGAGCTCAGCGAAGTCTACGGGGCCAAGATCCTGGGCGTGGAGCACGACCCCGCCCGGGTACGCCACCTGCAGGAACGCGGCTACAACGTCGTGGAGGGCGACGCCACGGACATCGACTTCTGGGAGCGTGTGAAGGACAGCCACCAGATCGACATGATCATGCTCGCCATGCCTGCCCAACACGCAAACGTGGACACGGTCAAGGAGATCCACGCCTCCCACGTGGACACCGAAGACTGCACCATCAGCTCGGTGGCGATGTACCGGGAAGACGTCGAAGCCCTCGAAGAGCTCGGCCTCGACGTCGTCGTCCACTTGCAAGATGGTGCCGGGGAGTCCCTGGCGGAGCGAACCTTCCTGAACCAGGAGCAGCGCCGCTCACAGCTGCAGTAGTGCTACGTCGAGCTAGGGTCGCTTCGCCTAGCGCATCCCCTCGATGACCTCGCCGTTATCGAAGATGACGGGGCGGCCGTACTCCAGGCCCGGCCCGTCGCCGTACTCCGGATCCTGGGCGCCGTAGTCCCGAAAACCGCTGGAGATGAGGCAGTCGGTCGGCACGCGCTGCGCTCCTTGCTTATTCTGGAAATATGACTAACTCCAGTGCAAGCACCAAGCCCCAGCCCAGCGACGTCGACATCGCACAGGCTCACACCCTCGAGCCCATCGCGGACATCGCCGAGCGCGCCGGAATCCCCGCCGAAGCACTCATCCCCTACGGCACCACTAAGGCCAAGGTGGACGTCCCCGCCCTGCGCACCACCGACGTATGGGACAAGCCCCTGGGCCGCACCGTCCTCGTGACCGCCATGTCCCCCACCCCCGCGGGCGAAGGCAAGTCCACCACCCTCATCGGACTGGCCGACGCCCTGCGTACCGCAGGGCACAACACCATCGTTGCGATCCGCGAACCATCGCAGGGCCCAGTCATGGGCATCAAGGGTGGCGCGGCCGGCGGCGGTTACGCACAGATCGTCCCGATGGAGGACATTAACCTCCACCTCACCGGCGACATGCACGCCCTCACCGCCGCGAACAACACCCTCGCCGCCCTCATCGACAACCACATCCAGCAGGGCAACGAGCTCGGCATTGACCCGCGCCGGGTCACCTGGCGCCGCTGCATGGACGTCAACGACCGCAGCCTGCGTTCCATCGTCACCGGCCTCGGTGGTCCGGCCCACGGCACCCCACGCGAAGCGGGCTTCGACATCACCGCCGCCAGTGAAATGATGGCCATCCTCTGCCTCGCCACGGACCTGGCGGATCTGAAGGCCAAGCTCGCCAACATCGTGATCGGCCAGACCTATAGTGGCGGACCGGTCACGGTAGGCGACCTGCAGGTCGAAGGTGCGCTCACCGCCCTGCTGCGCGACGCGCTGAACCCCAACCTCGTGCAGACACTCGGCGGCACCCCGGCGCTGATCCACGGCGGCCCGTTCGCCAATATCGCGCACGGTTGCAACAGCCTCATCGCCACCCAGACCGCCCGCCGCCTCGGGGACATCGTCGTCACGGAGGCCGGTTTCGGCTCCGACCTCGGCGCGGAGAAGTTCTTCGACATCAAGGCTCGCGAGGGCGGCATCGACGTGGACGCAGCCGTCGTCGTCGCGACCATCCGCTCCCTGAAGTACAACGGCGGCGTCGCAAAGGAGGACCTGAACAGCGAAAACCTGGCCGCCCTGGACGAGGGACTGAAGAACCTCGAGCGCCACGTGAAGAACATGGAGAAGTTCGGCACCACCCCGGTCGTCGCGCTGAACCTCTTCACCTCCGACACCGACGCCGAGCGCGCGCACGTCGCCGAGTGGGCTGAGAAGCTGGGCGTGCGTCTGGCCGAGTCCACCGTCTGGGCCGAGGGCGGCGCCGGTGCCACCGAGCTGGCCGAGCAGGTGCTCGAGGTCATCGAGTCCGGCGATGCCCCGCAGGCTGGTTCCCAGCAGCTCTACGACCCGGCGGAGGGCCTGGCCGAGTCCATCGAGACCATCGCGACCCGCATCTACGGCGCTAGTGGCGTGGAGTTCTCCGCCAAGGCCAAGAAGGATCTACAGTTCCTCGCCGAGCACGGCTGGGACAAGCTGCCGGTGTGCATCTCCAAGACGCAGTACAGCTTCTCCGATGACCCGGCCGAGCTGGGTGCGCCGGAAGGCCACGTGCTGCACGTCCGCGAGTTGGCTCCACGCCTGGGCGCGGGCTTCGTCGTGGCGCTGACCGGGCAGGTGATGACGATGCCGGGGCTGCCGAAGCGCCCCGCAGCAGAGCAAATCGATGTCGCCGAGGACGGCACGATCGCCGGACTGTTTTAGCGGCAAAAATGGGACTACACTGAGCTTCGTGCAGAATCAGGTACTCACGAAGCGACGTCCCCGCCCGGTCTTCGACCGAGGCCCCAGGCCCTACATGCGAGGGCGGTTACACACCGCCGCCGCGTGGTACTTTGGCGGGATGGGCACCGCCCTCACAATCGTGGCGCTGGCGAAATTCGGCATCTCCTGGATGTCCCTGACCACCGCCCTCTACGCGCTGTGCCTGGCCGGGATGCTGAGTGTAAGCGCCCTCTATCACCGGGTTCCGTGGCGCTCCGCGGCGGCGGTCAACAGCTGGCGGCGGGCCGACCACGCCATGATCGCGATCTTCATTGCCGGCACCTATGGGCCGGTAACGGTCGCCGCATTCGGCGCGCGGTGGTTCACCGGCTGGGCCTGGTTTAACACCGGCGGATTGTGGATCTTGGCGGTGTGCTGGCTCGCCGCGCTGGCCGCGGTCGTGCTGAACCTGGTGTGGATCGACCACCCGCGGTGGCTCGACGCCGCCACCTACCTCACGCTCGGTTGGCTGGCAGCTATCGGCGCCGTGGGCTACTACCAGCAACTTGGGGTCGCTGTGAGCCTGTTGATGCTGCTCGGCGGGCTGGTCTACTCGCTCGGTGCGGTGATCTACGCCAAGCAGTGGCCGAACCCCTCCCCTCGTTGGTTCGGCTTCCACGAGGTCTTCCACGCTGCCACCATCGTGGCAGCGCTTCTGCACCACATCGCAATCTGGGTGCTCGTGCTGCGCTAACGCGCGAGGTCGCTTCCGCTAGCGCTTCTTTTTCTTCTCCCGGATGCGGATCGCGATGCGAACCGGGGAGCCCTCGAAGCCGAAAGTCTCGCGCAGCTTGCGCTCCAGGAAGCGGCGGTAGCCGTGCTCCAGGAAGCCCGTGGTGAACAGCACGATCACCGGCGGGCGAGACGAGGCCTGCGTGGCGAAGAGCACGCGCGGCAGGCGGCCACCCCGCATCGGCGGCGGGGTCTCCGCGATCACCGCACGCAGCCAGGTGTTTAGCTGGCCGGTCGGGATGCGCTGATCCCAGCTCTCCAGAGCCTCCATCATCGCGGGCTCCAGCTTCTGCAGGGCACGGCCGGTCTTGGCGGAGATGTTCACCCGGCGGGCCCACGGCACGTGCGAAAGCTGCAGGTCGATTTCGCGTTCCAGCAGCTCCCGGCGGTCCTCGTCCACCAGGTCCCACTTGTTGAACGCCACGACCAGTGCCTTACCGGCGTCCAGAATCATCCGCAGCACGCGCTGATCCTGCTCCGCGATGGGCTCGGAGGCGTCCACCAGGAACACCACGACCTCACTGGCATCAATCGCAGCACGGGTGCGCAGCGAGGCGTAGTACTCGTGCCCCACCGCGTTCTTCACCTTCTTGCGGATACCGGCGGTATCCACGAAGCGCCAGGTGCGCTCCTCCAGCTCGACGATGGAGTCCACCGGGTCCACCGTGGTGCCCGCGACGTTATCCACCACCGAACGCTGCTCGCCGGAGATCTTGTTCAGCAGCGAGGACTTACCCACGTTCGGCCGCCCCACCAGCGCCACACGGCGCGGGCCCGACACCACAGAGAGCTCGCGTGGCTTCTCCGGGAAGACCTCCAGCAGCTTGTCCAGCACGTCTGCAGCGCCACGCCCGTGCAGCGCGGACACCGGATATGGGTTGTCCAGGCCGAGTGCCCAGAACTCCGCCATGTCCGCGTACTGCGTATCGGACTCAAACTTATTGGCCACCACGATCACCGGCACGTCGGAGCGCTGCAGCTTGCGCGCGATGACCTCGTCGGTCTCGGTGATGCCGACCTTCGTGTCCACCACGAAGACGATCGCATCTGCCGTGGCCATCGCGGTCTCCGCCTGGCGGGCGATTGCGGCGTGGATGCCCTTGGCATCCGGGTCCCAGCCGCCGGTGTCCTGCACCCAGAAGCGGCGCCCGCCCCAGTCACCTAGGTAGGAGATGCGGTCGCGGGTCACACCCGGGAAGTCCTCCACCACGGCCTCGCGGCGCCCGATGAAGCGGTTGACCAGCGTGGACTTACCCACATTCGGTCGACCGACGATCGCCACCGTGCACAGCGCTTCCTTCTGCGCCTCGAGCTCATCGGCGATTCCGAAGGCTTCCTCGATGGACTCCCAGTCGGTGTCCTCCTCGTCGGATTCCAGCAGGTCGAATTCCTCCGCCTGCAGGTAGTGCTCACCCAGCTGCTCGGGGTCGACCTCCCAGGTCTCGCCGTCCCAGTTTTCGGGGTCCCAGTTCTCCAGGTCCTCCTCGGATTCTTCCTGCACCGGCGCGTCCCCATCAGCAGGGACGACGTCCCCCTCAACCGTGCGGAACACCAGACCACCGGTGCTCTCCGCGCCGTCGGCTGGGATAGCGGAGTCCAGGTCCGAATCCTCGATCAGGCCGGCGATCGCCTCGATGACCTCATCGATGCTCATCTCGCCGGTGTCGAGCATGGTGGCATCCTCTGCCGGGCGCAAAGGGGAGGTCTCGCGGGTGGAGTCTGCCTCGTCGCGGCGCTGGACGTCAGCCAGGACTGCCTCGAAGGTGACCTCGCGGCCAGCGGCGGTGTCCTGGTCGAAGCGGCGCTGCGCGCGCACTTCAGCGCTGGCGGTCATGTACACCTTCACCGGGGCGTCCGGGAGCACGACCGTACCGATGTCTCGCCCCTCGACCACGCAGCGACCAGCGGCAGCAGCAAGGTCGCGCTGCAGCTGCACCAGGTTGGTGCGGACCTCCGGGATCGCGGCGACCGCGGAGACGTGCGCGGTGACCTCCGGACCACGGATGTCCGCGGAGACGTCCTCCCCGTCCAGAAGGACCTCGGTGGACTGAGGATCCTCGTTGACCTGGAGCGGCAGCTGGGAGGTCGCCTCGATGATGACCTCGGCCGCAGCCGGGTCGGCCGGATCGATGCCGGTCTTCAGCACGTGCAGGGTCGCGACGCGGTACATCGCACCCGTGTCCAGATAACGCGCGCCGGCGTACTGGGCGATGCGGCGGGAGACGGTGGACTTGCCGGTGCCGGACGGGCCGTCGATGGCCAGCAGGAACCCGCCCTCCTCGAGGTTGTCGATCAGCGCGAGCTGGGAGAAATCAGCGTTCATATCAGTAGTCATCCTTCACATCCTCCCGGCTTACAGGCCCACGGCCTTGTACAGGCTGGTCAGTTCCGAACGGTTCAGCGCGCGCACGCTACCCGGCTTCTGGTCGCCGAGCTGCACCGTATGGATCTTGGTGCGCACCAGTGCCTGAACCGGGAAGCCCGCGGCCTTCAGCATGCGACGCACGATGTGCTTGCGGCCCTCGTGCAGCTCCAGCTTGATCAGGGACTTGCCCTGCCAGACGTCCACGATCTGGACGTCATCGGCCTTGGCAATGCCGTCGTCCAGCTCGATGCCCTTCTTCAGCTCGTGAACCAGGCCCTTCTTCGCCTCGCCCAGCACGGTGGCCATGTAGGTCTTGGAGACCTCGTAGCTGGGGTGCATGAGGCGGTTGGCGAGCTCACCGTCGTTGGTGAGCAGCAGCAGGCCCTCGGTCTGGGCGTCCAGGCGGCCGACGTGGAACAGGCCCTGGCCCTGCTTGAGGCGCTCGTCGATGAAGTTGCCCACCGACGGACGGCCCATGTCGTCGCTCATCGTGGACTGGACGCCGCGCGGCTTGTTGAAGATGTAGTAGTGCATCTCGTCGTTGACCTGGACGCGCACCCCGTCGACGCGGACGACGTCCTTATTCGGGTCGATGCGCACGCCCATCCGGTCCACGACCTTGCCGTTGACCTCGACGCGGCCCGCGGCGATGAGCTTCTCGCTCATGCGGCGGCTGGCCACGCCGGCGGCTGCCAGGACCTTCTGCAGGCGGACCTTATCCTCCGCAGCTGGGGCGGCCTTCTGCTCTGACTTTGTGACGTGCTGGTGGCGGGCCGGCTTGGCCTTCGGGACGAAGGTCTCGGCGCCGCCTGGCTTCGCAGCGTTCTTTTCCGGTATGCCATCTCGGCGAGCGGGTGTATTCAAATTATGTCCTTATTTGCTCAAAGTCTTTGAGGTACGCAGCCCAGTCTAGATCAGTAATCGGATTCGATCGATTCCACATCCGGCAGCAGCGGGGCCAAGTCCGGCAGCTCGTCGAGCGACTCGATGCCCAGCTGCTCCAGCAGCAGATCGGTGGTCTCGTACAGGTGGGCGCCACCCGGTCCTGCGGCAGCGGTGTCTTCCTCCCCCTCGGCTGCCACCTCAACCTGGCGGATCAGGCCGCGCAGGGCCAGGGTCCGCATCACGCCATCGCAGTTCACCCCACGTACCGCCGCGACCTGGGAGCGGGTCACCGGCTGGCGATACGCAACCACGGCAAGGGTCTCCAACGCTGCCCGAGACAGGCGCTGTTGGGTGCCTTGGAGGATCTTCGCCTCCACCACATCCGAGTTCTCGGGCCTGGTGTACAGGCGCCACAGCCCCTCGCGCTCCCGCAGGTCGAAACCGGAACCACGGGCGTCGAACTCCTCGGCGATCTGGCGCAGCACGTCCTCGACCTGGGAGGCATCAACGCTGCAGGCCTCGGCGAGCTCCTCGGCGGCCACGGGCTCGTCGGAGACCAGCAGCAGGGACTCCACCCGGCTGCGCAGCTGGGACACTGCGGGCAGGTGCAGGTGTTTTTCACTCATGGTCCAGACCTCTCCTTCTCCTAAACTCCGCTTACGGCTCTGCGGGCGCTAGTCCCAGTTCGATGCAGCGACGACCTGCGGATCCACGTCCAGGCCGGTCCAGGCGACGAGCATCTCCTCGAGCGGCATGGGCTGCTCCACCCCGATCGCGCGGGCCTTGTACAGCTCCAGCAGAGCGAGGAAGCGGCCCACCACCACGATGGATTCCTCCGCATCACTAATCAGCGAGTCGAAGTTCACCCACTTATTCTCCCCAGCGATCTTCAGCGTGTTGAGGATCTTGCCGGCCTGCTTCGGCACCGAGACCGCAGGCGCGTGGACGTGGCCGGTCTGCACCCCCTCCGGGCGGGGCCGGAAGACATGGGCGGCCAGCTCCGCGAAGCTCTCCTTCGTGTGCTTAATCTCCACCGGTGGCAGCAGGTTGGAGTAGCGGTCCTCCAGAGAGAGCGCCACCGGGTAGCTGCGGGCCGCACCCCGCTGCCACTCGGCGAAGAGGTCTGCGACTTGCTTATAGGCCTTGTACTGCAGCAGGCGGGCGAACAGGAGGTCGCGGGACTCCAGCAGCTCGAGGTCGGCCTCGTCGTCGACCTCGCCGCGAGGAACCAGGCGGGCGGCCTTCAAATCCAGCAATGTGGAAGCGACGAGCAGGAACTCCGTGACCTCATCCAGGTCCTCAGCGGACTGGGACAGGCCCCGGGTGTAGGCGATGAACTCGTCGGTGACCTCGGCGAGCGCGATCTCCGTGATGTCCAGCTTGTGTGAGTGAATCAGCTGAAGCAGCAGGTCGAAGGGGCCGTCGAAGTTCGCGAGCGCGACCCGGAACCCCGTGAGTTCCGGTTGCTGGGGATCTGTCACGCGAACCTACTTTTCTGCCACCACGCTGACCGGCGCGGGGCGTGGCCTAGTGCTGCTCGGCGACGCGCTGGATGACCTCCGCCGCGAGGTTGCGGTACTGGATCGCACCGGAGGACTTCGGGGCCCACGTGCTGATCGGCTCGCCGGCCACGGAGGTCTCCGGGAAGCGGACGGTGCGGGTGATGACCGAGTCGAAGACCTTGTCCCCGAATGCCTCAACGAGGCGCTCCATGACCTCGCGGGCATGCAGGGTGCGGCGATCGAACATGGTCACCAGGATGCCCAGGACTTCGAGCTTGAAGTTGAGGCGGTCACGCACCTTCTCCACCGTGTCCATCAGCAGCGCGAGGCCGCGCAGGGAGAAGTACTCGGACTCCACCGGGATCATCACGGAATCCGCGCAGGAGAGCGCGTTGACGGTGAGCAGGCCGAGCGAAGGCTGGCAGTCGATGATGATGAAGTCATAGTCCTTCATCACCGGGCGCAGGGCACGCGCGAGCGCCTGCTCGCGGCCGACCTCGTTGACGAGCTGGATCTCCGCAGCGGAGAGGTCGATGTTCGCGGGCACCAGGTCGAGGTTCTCGACGCCGCTGGGCAGGATGGCGTCGAAAATGGAGGAGGAATTATCAACGAGGAGGTTGTGGACGGTGACGTCCAGCTCCTCGTGGCTGATCCCCAGGCCGGCAGACAGCGCGCCCTGCGGGTCGAGGTCGACGAGGAGGACCTTGCGGCCGAACTCCGCGAGTGCAGCACCCATGTTGATCGTCGAGGTGGTCTTGCCGACCCCACCCTTCTGATTACACATGGCGATGATGGTCGCAGGCCCATGAGAGGACAGCGGCTCCGGATCTGGCAGCGGGCGCATGGGGCGCCCCGTGAGCCCGAGTTCCTGCTCGGGCTTATCGAAAAGCGCGTCGGAGCTCTGCACTGTCAAGCCCTCTCCCTTGTCTAACGGTCATTTCAGAGCGCGCTTGGCGCTCCCACTACACATAGATTACGCGTAGATTACGCCGGTGCAATTCCCTCTACCCCATTTTTCGCAGGCTTTTCGGGCAGGTCAGCTGAGTTCAAAGCCGAGGTTGATACTAGGCAAGGCTTAAGCCTTGAAAGGTCTCTAGTTCGAGCGCGGATGGCTCTCCGACCACGCCTCCCGCAGGTGGTCCGGGCTCACCTTCGTATAGATCTGGGTGGTCACCACATTGCTGTGGCCGAGCAGCTCCTGCACCACACGGATATCCGCCCCGCCCTCCAACAGGTGCGTGGCGAAGGAGTGCCGGAAGCTGTGCGGGCTGACCCCGGCCACCCCGGCCTTCTCGCTGACCGAGGAGACCATGTTGAACGCCGATTGCCGCCCCATCCGCCCGCCATTGCGATTCAGAAACAGCGCCGCCGAGCCCTTCTTGTTGAACGCTGGGCGGACCCGCACCAGGTAGTGCTGCAACGCATCCAGCGCCGGATCCCCCACCGGGACGACCCGTTCCTTCGAACCCTTGCCCCGGACGATGATGAGCTTCTCGGTCGGGTCCACGTCGTCCACGTCCAGCCCCAGCAGCTCGCTGACGCGCGCGCCGGTGGAGTACAGCATCTCCAGCAACGCGCGGTCGCGGATCTGGATAAGCGACGCGGCGTCGTCGTTCGGGCAGGATTCCAGGATCGCGGTTACCTCGGCGATGCTGAGCGCCTTCGGGATGCTCGCCGCCTGACCGGGGCGCGCGACGTCGTCCGCGACGTCCCCTTCGGTGACACCTTCGCCAGTCAGGAAGCGGTGGAAGTTCCGCACCGCCGCAAGAATTCGTGCACGCGTGGAGGCCGCCAGCCCCTCCCCTTTGGCCAGCGAGGCCATGAAGGACTCGATATCCCCCGTATTCAGCTCGGTCACGCTGCGCGCGCCCAGCCACGCCAGGTAACGGTCCGTGTCCCGACGGTAGCTATCCAGCGTGTTGCGGGAGAGGTTCCGCTCCAATCGGAGGTGCCGCAGCCACCGTTCCCGGTGCTGCAGGTTCGCCTCCTGCGCGTCCGCCGTCACCGACGCCGCCTGCGCCTAGTTCTTACCGACGGTGGCGGCCTTGGCGTTGGTCGCCGCGCCGTAGTGGCCAGCGTCCCCGCCAGCCTGTTCCTTCAGCGCGCGCACCGCGGTGATGCGGCCCGCGCTGCGCTGGACGTTGTCCACCGTGGACAGCTTCTCGGCATAAGCCCGCTCGTTGCGCACGATGCCCAGCACGGCCTTCTTATCCGCACTGCCGGACTCGCCCACCAACACCGCGCCCGGCATCTGACTATCCAGGCCGGCGGCGAAATCAGCGATGAACTGCGCGCCGTAACCCGACTCATCGGCGGTCACGCCCTTGTTGGTCACGATCAGGGCCAGGTCCACTCCCTCGTCGCCAAGGTCTGCGGGCTTCTTCAGCACCCCGTTTTTCTCCAGTGCACCGAAGACGACGGCCCGGTCCGAGGCGCTCGCGGTTCCCCCGCCGCGGTTGCCCTCACGCGCACCCTGGCGCCCCTCACCGCGATCGCGGTTCTGCTCGCCCTCCGCGGGCTTCTCAGCCTTCGGCAGCGTCGAGCTCAACGCAGCACCCAGCAGCTGACCAGTGTGCATGCCCGGGCTCAGCACCTCCTCGCTGAGCTGAGCACCCGCGGGCAGGCTGTTGGCCGCCACGGACTTCAGCTTGTCGCCTTTCTCAGGGTTCAGCATCTCCTCGGTCACCGGCAGCGGGGTGACCTCCGCTCCCGCCTTGTCCACCAGCCAGCGCAGTCGATCAACGGTCTCGCGGTCGGCGTCCGGGAAGGAGATCAGCGCGACCGTCTTCCCCTCCAGCTCACCGGCCACAGCCTTCGCAGCCAGCCCCGCGACGACGTCATCCGAAGCCTGGGCATCACGATCCGCGGCGTCGGCGTCCTCGCGGGCAGCGGTGAGCTCCTGGGCGCTCGTCCCCGCACCACCGGCAGCCCCCGGAACGTTCGGGGCCAGCACGTAAACCCCGCCCAGTACGCCAAGGGCAATGCCGAAGCCGAGGCCGGCAATCGTTCCAGACTTACTCACGAGCGACTCCCTAGTTCTTAAACAGGCCCTGCACGCTGAGTGCCAGGTTATTCCACGAATCGATCAGGTTATCCACGAACCCAGCATCGCCAGAGAAGCCGGCGATGAGGATGATCACCAAGATCGCGGCCAGCACACCGATCAGCGCCCACAGCCACCCGGAGCCCGACTTCGAGACGCGGTAAAGCTCGGCGATGGAGCTGGCGTGCACGAACTTCGGACCAACGCGCAGGCGGGACAGCAGAGCAGACGGGGTGTCCTCAGATTCCGTCTCAGAAAAGACGCGATCCAGGTCCCACTTCTCGCCGAGGTGAACCACCATCGACGCGCCGTGGTAGTCGGCCAGCAGCAGCGCCAGGTCGGTCGGGTTCTTCGTCGCCGCCGGGAAGGTCATCGCGCCGACGCCGAGGTCCTGGATACGCTCCAGGCCCTGCGCGTAGCCGTCCGCCTCGGCGGGAAGGACGACGGTCGCGCCGGAACGCAGCGATTCGGAACCGATGTTTTCCGGGTTACCGACGATGACGGCCGGGCGGTAGCCCAGCTCCAGCAGTTCGTCAGCGGCGGACTCGATCGCGACGATGATCGGGTCGTACTCGCGCAGGAAGAAGCGCAGGTCGCGCAGCTGGTCCTTCAAATCCGGCAGCGGGCTGATCACCATGACCTTGCGGTCCACCATGTCCACGTCGACGTCCGGGATGCCCAGGCCGTCGATCAGCAGTGGGGACTCGGAGCGGGCGAGCTCCGCGGTATTGCCAGCCAGGGCGTCGAGGTGATCGCCGAGGGCCGAGCGGGCGTCATCGAAGCGCTGCATCGACTCGTCCAGCTCGAGGGGCGCGCCGCTGCCGAGGGAGCGGTCGCCGTAGTAGAGGTGCCCGCCCTCCAGGCGCCCCTTCTTGCCGTTCTTGACCTTCTCGGTGATCTCCGGATCCACGTTCTCCACGAGCTGGATGCCGGCGTCGAGCAGCATCTGCGGGCCGAAGTTCGGCACCTGCCCCGTGGTGAACTGGGCGGTATTGACCACCCCGGCCACGCCGGCGTCGATGAAACGCTGCGCGGTGGCGCGGTTAATATCCGGAGCAGAAATGACGACGATATCCCCCTCGGAGATCTTCGTCTTAGACCAAGCTTTGGGGCCGGTGAGGTTCCGGGTAGCCCCGGTAATGCCAGGTTTTTCTGATCGGGAAAACATCATGCGTACCATTTTGCTGCTTAACCGCTGGATTCTCGGTTAGGCGCGCCGATGTTTTAGCGCTTCTTCGCCTCCACGGCCATCGCCATGAGCTCCTCGGCGTGGGCTCTGCCCGTGTCGGACTCCAGGCCCGCGAGCATGCGGGCGAGCTCCGCCACCCGCTCCTCCTCGCTGAGGGTGCGCACGCTCGAGGAGACGGTGGTGGAGCTGGCGGTCTTATCCACGTAGATGTGGGCGTCCGCAAATGCAGCGACCTGTGGCAGGTGGGTCACGACGATCACCTGGTTTTCGCGGGCAAGCGCGGCCAGACGGCGGCCGATCTCCACCGCGGCCTTGCCGCCCACGCCCGCGTCGACCTCGTCGAAGACCATCGTCCGCCCGCTGCTGGCCAGGATCACCTCAATGGCGAGCATGATGCGGGAAAGCTCACCGCCGGAGGCACTCGAGCCCAGCGCGGTGCGGTGCCCACCCTGCACCAGCTGGAACTCGCACTCGTCGAAGCCCTGCGGGTTCGGGTCCACCCGCTTGAGATCCACGTCAACGCTGGCGTGCATGTGCAGCCCCGAGATCTCCTCGGTGACCGCCTTGCCGAAGTCCTTGGCTGCTTTCTCACGCGCGGCGGAGAGCTTGCGGCCGACCTTCAGCATCGCGGCTTCCTTCTCCGCGACCTGCTTGGCGAGCTCCGCCAGTGCATCGTCGGAGACGTCGAGCTTGGCGAGCTTCTCGCGAGCCTCGTCGCGCCAGGCGATCGCACCATCCACGTCCACCGCGAAACGGCGCAGCTGGCGGAGTTCCTGCTGGCGCTCCAGCAGCTCCTCCAGCTCTTCGGGATCGGGAATATCCACCAGCTCTTGGCCCAGGTCCAGTGCAATATCCGAGAGCAGGGAGCTGACCTCCCCGATGCGCTCGGCAAGTTCCGCCAACTTCGCGTCCCCGCCCTGCAGTTCGGACTGCGCCTGGCCAAGCAGATCATTGGCTCCGCTGGACAACTCCCCCTCGCCCAGCTCCTCACCGCCATCGATGAAGGAGATGGCGCGCTGCAGGGAGGAACGGACGTCGCTGGCGTCCTGCAGGCGAGAGATGCGGGACTTGAGGAACTCGTCCTCACCCGGCTCCGGGTCAATCTCGTCGATGACCTCCAGGGCGCGTTGCAGGGTCTCGGCCTCCAGGGCCAGCTCCCGGCGATCCTTCGTGCGGGTTTCCAGCTCCTTCGCCGCAGCCAGCCACTCGCGTCGCAGCGCGGCGAACTCGGTGGCCTGGCCCGTCAGCCCCGCGAATTCATCGATCGCGGCCAGCTGCTTCGTGGAATCCTTCAGGCGCAGCTGGTCGTTCTGCCCGTGGATGGTGATGACCTCCGCGGCGAACTGCCCCAGCACGCCCGCGGCGACCGTTTTTCCAGCGAGGTGCGCCCGGGAACGCCCGGACGCGGACACCGTCCGGGAGGCGATGTATTCCCCCTCGTCAGAGTAGCCCCCGAACTCAGAGACGATCTCCTCGACGCGTTCCTGAACTGCCGGGTCATCGTGGGAAAAGACCCCCTCCACGCTGGCACGCTCCGAACCGGCGCGCACCTTCGAGGCATCCGCTCGGTGCCCGGAGAGCAAACGCAGGCTGCTGACCACCATCGTTTTGCCGGCACCCGTTTCACCGGTGACGACAGTCAGTCCGCTGGCGAACTCGGCGGTGGCTTCTTCGATCACACCGAGGTTGGTGATGTGTAGGTCGTGGAGCATTCCAGAAAAGTCGCTTCTTGAGGTCTTGGGGACTCCCGGTCGTCGGGGTGCGGGGCGTTAGTGGACTAGTGGCGTGGGCCGCGCCAGCCGGTGATCGGCAGGCGGAACTTGTGCACCAGGCGGTCCGTGAACGGCGCCTGATCCAAGCGCACCCAGCGCACGGACTGCGGGCCACGGCGGATCTCCACGCGCGCCCCCGGCGGCATGTGAATCTGACGGAAGCCATCCATCACCGCGGTAGCCGGCGAGGTCTCCGGGTTCGTCTCCACGGCGACGGAGGAATTCGGGGACACGACCAGCGGGCGGGAGAACAGCGTATGGGCATTAGACGGGACCACCAGGATTGCATCCAGCTCGGGCCACAGCACCGGGCCACCGGCGGAGAATGCGTAAGCAGTCGAGCCCGTCGGCGTCGATACCAGGACACCGTCGCAGCCGAAAGAAGACACCGGGCGTTCGTCGACCTCGAGAATCGAGTCGAGCACGCCCTGGCGGTTCAGGTTCTCCACCGAGCACTCGTTGAGCGCCCAGCCGGTGCCGAGCACGCGGCCATCCATATCGCGGACGGTGATCGACAGGGTCATGCGGTCTTCCACGCGGTAATCGTGGGCGATGACACGCTCGATGGCCTCGGCGAGGGACTCCTGCTCCCACTCGGCGAGGAAGCCGATGTGGCCCATGTTGATGCCCAGCACGGGCACGTCCGCGGAGTGCGCGATATCGGCTGCGCGCAGGAAGGTGCCGTCGCCGCCGAGGACGAGCACCATCTCCACGCCCTGCGCGGCCTCGCGGGTGTGTCCGAAACGCGGGAAGCGCCCCAGGATCTCGTGGCGGGCCACGGGAGCTGGATCGGCGGTTGCCATCACGCGGACGTTGATGCCGCCTTCGTGGAGTTGGGATGCCGCTTCGGCGGCCATGCCCAGGTTCTCGTGCACCCCGGTATGGGCGACGAGCAGCACCTCGCGCTGCTTCTCCTCACCAGGCGACTGGTTCTCGGCCTCCTGCTTGGGGGCCTCGTTGGCAGCCGTCACTGTGGTCCCTCCTTCACCGCCGTGGACACCATGGCCTCAAGTGTATCCATCGTTGGCGCCTGCTTTCCCCCATCTTTGGAAAGCCAGAGGAAATACTCAACGTTCCCGCTAGGACCGGGAAGCGGCGAGGCAACGACGGCCTTCGTTGATAGACCATACTTCAAAGCCTCCCGCGCCACGTCGAGGGTCACCTCCGCTCGCAGTTCCGGGGAGCGCACGACCCCGCCGGAGCCCAGCCGGTCCTTGCCCACCTCGAACTGTGGCTTGACCATCGGCAGGAGGTCCGCGCCCTCGGCCATGCACTCGGCGATGGCAGGAAGGACCAACTTGATGGAGATGAAGGAAAGGTCCCCGACCATGACGTCCGCGGGGCCACCGATCGCTTCCGGGGTCAGCGTGCGGACGTTGGTGCGGTCCATCACGGTGACGCGGGGGTCGTTCTGTAGCCGCCAGATCAGCTGCCCGTAACCGACGTCCACCGCGAGCACCTCGCTGGCACCGCGATCGAGGGAGACGTCCGTAAAACCACCGGTCGAGGCGCCGGCGTCGAGGACGCGTTTGCCTTCCAGGCTCAGCCCCTGCGGTTCGAAAGCGGCGAGTGCCCCGAGGAGCTTATGCGCCCCGCGCGAGGCCCAATGGTCTTCCTCGGAATCCGCGACCCGGATCGAGACCTCGGCATTCACGCCGGTCGCGGGCTTCTGGGCGAGCATGCCGTTGACCTGCACGCGGCCTTCCTTGATCATCTTCTGCGCCTGTTCGCGGGAGCGTGCGATCTTGCGGCGCACGAGTTCTGCATCGAGGCGTTGAAGCCGCTGACCTTTTTTCGCCACCTGTGTGCTTTCCTTCTTCTTCCGCTGCTGGGTTCGACGGTGCTGGTTGTCTTCCGCGTCCTTGTAGGACGCCGACATCGGGGGTTTAGCCCTGCCCGAGAGCCTTGCTGATGAGGCTGTGGGCTTGTTCCAGCATCTCGGCTTCCTCGGTGCCCTCCAGCCGCTGGCTGAGCAGCTCGTCGATATTCTCGGCGAGGTGATCGGCCTGTGCCTCCGGCGAGTTCGGGGTCGGCCCGCCCGCCTGGGCGGGCATGTGGCTGCCTGGTGTCGGTGCCGATCCTGGTGTGGGCTGGGGGTGCTGCATAGTGCTGTAGTTTAGTCCCGCCATGCTGCGATGGCGTCGGCGGCCAGTGGATCGTTTCCGATAATCCGAAGCTGATCACGGGTGGTCCCGGCGTCCAGCAGCTCCCAGGCGAGCGGGGCGGCTGCCGCGAGTGCTGCCGCAGCGGTGAGCTGCTCGGGGGTGGCGAAGCTAGTGTCTGTTCCCTGTCCGTCGGCGGGGTTTTCGCCGGCTGTAACAGTGACCGTGTGCGGCTCGGTGACCTCGGCCGTCCAACCGCCGAGCTCCTCGCTGAGATTGGCGCGGATGTGGGTCGGCCGGTGCTCGGTGTGGATCACGTCCCAATGGGTGGAGACCCCGGTGAGCACCATCAGGGTGTCCATCTCGGCGGCACGCCCACCGGCGATGTCAGTGTCCAGACGATCGCCGACGACCAGTGGCGCACTGGATCCCGCCTTGCGTGCTGCAACGTGGAACATCGCGGGCTGCGGCTTTCCTGCGCTCAAGGGCCGCACCCCGGTGGCGCTGACGACAGCGGCCACCATGGACCCGTTACCGACCAGGAAACCACGGGACGAGGGCAGCGTCGTATCCAGGTTGCTGGCGATGTAGCGAGCGCCGCGGGTGATGGCGAGCGTGGCCTCGGAAAGCCGAGCCCAGTTGTTCTCCGGGCTGTGGCCCTGCAGCACCACGTCGGGCGAGTCGTCGGCGGAGTCCGTGAGTTCGAACCCTGCCTCCTGGGTGAGATCGCGGAGGCTCTGGCTGCCCACGACGAGCGCCTTAAGCGGGCCTGCACCGGGGCGTTCCTGCGCCATTGTTTCGGCTGCCAGCGTTGCTGCGGCCTGCGCGGAGGTCAGGACCTCGGAGGGGATTGCACTAATGCCGAGGCTGCCCAGGTGCTCCACGACCTCCTCAGGACTGCGCGAGGCGTTATTAGTCACGAAGACTCTGCCCCGGTCAGCAATGCCCTCGACGGCGCCGGGGATCAGCTTATCCCCGGCGAAGATGGTTCCATCGAGGTCGAGCAGGAGGGTGTCGTAGCGGTTGAGCAGCTCAAGCATGGCTACTTCTCCTCGCTGTTCTCCGCGCCAGCATCGTTGCCATTGCTCTCGCCGGTACCCTCATTGAGCTCCGCGATGCGCTTTTCAGAGTCGAGGACCTCTTCGGTATCCAACTCGTTGGCGGTGGTAAACCACTGGATGGCATCCGCCTTGCGTCCGGCCTGTGCGAGCGCATCGGCGTAAGCGTAGGTCACGCGCAGCTTGGTGACGTCTGGAGCGTCGGCAGCGTCGAGTTCCTCCTCGAGGGAGACGATGGCCTCCTCGTGACGGCCAAGGTCCTGGTAAGCACCGGCCACGACCATGGCGAGCTCAACGCGGGTCTCCGGGTCGAGCTCCTCGGGACGGTACTCGCCGGCCACTCCCAGCGCCTTCTCCGGTCGTCCGAGCGCACGCTCAGCGTCGGCAAGGACGGCAATCAGACCTGGTCCACCCTGCATGCGACGAGCAGCGCGCAGTTCAGAGATGGCTTCCTTCCACTCTCCAGCGTGGTAGGCAGCGATGCCGTTGGTTTCGCGGGCTACTGCCACGCGGCCAGCACGGTCCTTGGCGGCACGCGCGTGCTCGAGAGCCTTTTCGGTGTTCTCGTCGAGAAGGGTGGCGGCCATGATGAGGTGCTTGGCGACCATATCCGCGTTATCGCGAGACAGGCTGCGCAGCTCCTGGCGCACCTGTGGATCGAGGTCCTTCGGATCCACACCCTCCGGAATGCGGGGTTCCTTCATGCGGGCGTTGATGCGCTCCTCGCGGTAGCCAGAGCGCTGGGGCCCGGACTGACGTGCTCGATTGGCCTGGCCACCACGGTTCCTGAAGTTCCCGCCCCGCCGGTCACCACCCTTGCGACGATCCCGATCGAACTTCTGGCCCCCGCCGTACGGACGCCCACCGCCCCGACGGCCGCGTGGCTGGTCGCCGTCACGGTCGTTGTACCGGCCGTCGCGACGGTCATCGCGGTCACGGTAGCGGTTGTCTCGCCGATCGTCGCGGTCCCGGTAACGGTTACCTCCGCGGCGTTCCCCGCGGTCAAAGTCACGGTCACGGTTGTTTCCGCGACGGTTGTCGTCGGAGTTACGGTGCCTGCGGGGCTTGAAGTTTCCGTCTCGCTGGTTGCGGGGACGGTGACCTCGATCGCCGCGGCTTTGGTATTCCGACATTGAACCCTTCTTTCACAGACTCTGTGGACTGCTCACACGATATCACCCCGGGTGGACGGGGTTTTTAGGCAATAAAAAAGTGGTGGTGCGACGGGCTGTCGATCATCACCCGTACAAAACGGGAACAACCAACAACACGTCGCACCACCACTATGAAAGTTTAATGCCGGCGGCGTCTTACTCTCCCACACCCTCCCAGGTGCAGTACCATCAGCGCAGGTAGGCTTAGCTTCCGGGTTCGGAAAGGGACCGGGCGTGACCCCACCGCAAAAACCACCGACAAACACAACAGAACAACACACACCCAACCACACCCACAACAGGCGCTTGGTGTGCCGTGTCATTCCAGACACTGCATAACAGACGCGAGCACTTCATCCTCATAGAAGTTCACATTGTGTGCGCTTCACACAACCAACCCAAAAGGCAATTGTGTGGTTTGTTACACTTCGGCCAATTAGTACCAGTCACCTCCACACCTCACAGTG